>NZ_JADCBK010000115.1 GCF_020253525.1 Aquidulcibacter sp. | reverse complement strand
GGGCCGCGAGTTCGACCTCGAGTTTCGCGGTATCGCAGCCTTATCCACAGGGGCTCAGCCTTCGGCCAAAGCAATGGCCAGCCTGCTTGACGACATAAAGGGCGCAGATGTCGCCGCCTGCTTTATTGAAACAGAAGCGGATCAACGCCTGATGGCGCAAATCGCGAAAGAAAGTGGTGCGAAGCTAGGCGGGAAGCTCTATTCGGACTCGCTGTCAAAGCCAGACGGCCCCGCTGGAACAAGCATCAAGATGCTGGCCTACAACATTTCCACCATCGCCAAAGCACTCGCAACCTAAGGCTTAAAGCCCCGGGTCAAAAGTTGCGACATCAAAAACATGATCCATACTATCGGCCGGGTTTTCGCAACAAGGCCCACCGACGGGGCGCGCCGGGATACCTGCCACCGTGCAACCGGGTGCCACTTCGTGCAGGACAACGGAGCCTGAGGCAATCCGTGCCCCTTCACCCACTTTGATATTGCCTAAAATTTTGGCCCCTGCCCCGATTAGCACGCCTGCACCGATCTTCGGGTGGCGGTCACCGCCTTCTTTGCCGGTTCCACCCAAGGTCACATTGTGCAGCATAGACACATTATCGCCGACAACAGCCGTTTCACCGATCACAATGCCGTTCGCATGGTCCATAAAGATGCCTTCGCCTAAGCGTGCGGCTGGATGGATATCGACTTGAAACAGCTCTGCCACCCGACTTTGAAGATGGAAGGCCATCATTTCACGGCCCGTCTTCCATAAGTGATGGGCAACTCGGTGGGCCTGCAAGGCTGCAAAGCCCTTGTAATAGAGAAAGGGCTGCAAATAAGTGCGGCATGCCGGATCACGCAGCTTGATGACACGCACGTCAGCCTGCGCACTGCGGACAATCGCGGGATCTTCTTTGAAGGCTTGCATGCAGACTTCGCGCATTTGAAGCGCATTCATATCTGCCCCACCCAATTTCTGCGCCAGAAGATAAGCCAGCGCATCGTCGAAATTGGCGTGATTGAGAATGGTCGCATTCAATAGGCTTGCCAATAAGGGCTCTTCAGCAGCAGCAGTGGCCGCTTCAGTGCGCAAATGGGTCCAGACGTTGGTTAAGCCAGTCGCTATGCCGCCAACGAGTTCTAAGCTTGCACCTGCCATATTCAGTCTCCGTCTGGGTGAGCTAACAACTTCTTGGTCAGCGCAGCGGGCAATTGATTTGTCATTGCTAGATGGTAAGTCCGATAGACCGTCGCAACTGTCAACGCATCACGAATTTTTCCTGCCTCTACATCAGCCAGCAAATCGGTGAAATGAAGCTGCTTGATCGTTAAGACCTCTGTTCCTTCCGGGGCCAAAGTACCACGTGACAATCCATACGCCACAAAGCAGATAGCGGTTTCGTCGCTGACAGAGTTTGACAGATCCATGTCGAGTACCTTGATCAAAGTCTTGGCACGTATGCCAACTTCTTCTTCCAATTCACGCAAGGCGCCGGCCTCAAGATCTTCGGCATAAGGCACGCCGCCTTCTGGCATCTCCCAAGACCAAGCTTCAACGGGCCTACGATACTGGCCCACCATCCAGACATGGCCTGTATCATCTATCGGCAGCACGCCAACGGCACGATTGGTAAAGCGGACAATCCCGTAAATGCCCGGCTTGCCGTCTGGACGCAGGACATCTTGATGTTCCACCGTTATCCAAGGGTTTTGATACGCGATATGCGACGCGAGGGTCTGGAAGGGATCAGATTCAGACATAGAGCAAAAAAACTTTCACAAGGCGATGCAATCGCATTCACTATGCCTTATGTCTGAAAACAATGACAATTGCACCACACACCCTCCCGCCTCCACCCATCGAAAACGATGTCCTGCCGCAAGCCAGCCCTGATGAGGCCTTTCTCGCGCGACTGGCATTGCGCCGCTCAACCAAGGTTGCACATCTAACCGCCCCTGGCCCCGACAACGACACGTTGGATGCGATCCTACGGCTGGCGGCCCGGGTTCCAGATCATGGAAAGCTTGGTCCCTGGCGTTTCATCATCCTATCTGGCGATAGCCGAAGGTCCTATGGGGCAAAGGTTGCAGCGCTCTTGTCTGATCGAGGTCAAGTAAAGGATGCAGAACGGCTCGCGCTTGAGGAGGGCCGTTTTCTTCGCGCGCCAGTGGTTGTGGCCGTGGTGTTTTCGCCGGTTGAAAGTCCAAAGGTCCCCGAATGGGAGCAAGTGCTTTCTGCTGGAGCGGTGTGTTACAATCTGCTGTTAGCAGCCAATGGCTTTGGCTTTGGCGGCTGCTGGTTGAGCGAATGGGTGGCCTATGATCGTGACGCGCTGGCCCTGCTAGGCCTAACGCCACAGGAGAAGCTTGCCGGTCTGATTTATCTTGGAACAGCCACGGAAGCTCCGTTGGAACGGCCGCGTCCGAGTGCTTCGTCACGGATCACGCATTGGCAGCCTTAACGTCTAGCCGCCTTTGGTGAAGGTGTGCGTCAGCTTTGCGGCGCTGCCTCGCCGGCCGGGTCAGCTGGCGGTGGGATCAGAGCAGGTACAATTGGCTTCTTGAGCCGGGGTGGCGGCTCCAGAGGGGCCTGACTCTCAAATAGTTTCCGCAAAAATCCTGGGGCGAGAGCTGAAATCGGATTGGTCCTCAGTTTAGGATTTGCCAAAGTGCCTTGGGCGGTAAAGGTTAGGCCGACCAAGCCCTCGTCCTGTCCACCGCCTAGAAGTCCACCAAATAGGGGCATTTCTCCAAGGGCGCGGTTTAAGCCCCCAGGAGTTGCCACCCCGCGAATATCCAACTTTCCTTCCTCAAGATCCACATAGCCTGAGGCCTTCACCGTATAGGCTGCACCGTCGGCCTTCCCTTCACGCAGGGCAATGATACCGCCATTCACAGACATCGGCAGCCGCACCAGATCAAATAAGATCGGAGTTTGCTTGTTGGGTGCATAAGAAACGCCTTTAACCTCAACCGTCAAACTGCCTGCACTGTCGGCACCAACCACAGGCAATTCTCCCTCAATCGTGCCGGTTCCCCCAACCAATGGTGCGCCGGGATAAATCAAACCTGCAAAGAAGCCTGCATCGGAAAGGCTGCCGACAATGCTGCGGCGACCATCTTGTTGCTGGCGCATAACGATTTCGGTTTGCCCTGTGGGGGAACTGCCTGTCATAGTAAGCGAGCGCCAGCCATCTTGATCCCGCAATAGGCTGGCATGCACATCATCCAAGGCAGCCGACTGGCCGGTGGCGAGACGCTTAATCGAAGCAGAAAGATTGAGCGGTCGATCCAGCAAATCGACGGTACGCTCGGTTACATCGCTTTTGATCAAAAACGGACTTAGATCAAGATAGTCGCCCTCAGCATTCACACGTAATCCATTGGCATCTTCAGAAATATGCAACTTCAAATCTGCCGCCCGTGCAACTGAAATGCGGGAGAAATCGGCGGCAACTAAGTCAAGCTTTTCTGAGAAGGCCAAATCCCCGCGAACATCGGCACCTCTGGCACCAAATACCACTTGCTTGGCTTCCCAGCCACCGCCTTCGCGCTGGGTGATGCGAGCTGTCGCTTGCGCTGCTTCGCCTTCAGGCTTGGTCCAAAGGGAGCCAGGCAGAACCATGGTCGCCAAATTGAAGTCAGCGTCCAAATCCGCGCCAAGCAGCTTATTGCCTCTAGACTGTGCATCCAGCCTGAGGCGCACGGGCCCTGTTGCATAGGCCGTGACGTCCACACCAATTTGGATCAAACTTGCCAAATCAACCATGCCGTCTGCCACCAATTGGGTGCCCGGTGCGGCCGCGGTTTCAGGTTCTGACACCCACGAGAAATCAAATGGATTGCCGGCAATCCAAGCCTGCCCTTTTACATCGACACGGCCATTATCAATATCCAATTGGACGGTACCGTCATTGGCCTCCAAGCCAGCAAAAGCGTCTTGCAGGCTAGCCTGCTCAAATTGTCCGCGCGCTTGCACCTTGATCGCGTCGGGTTGCAATCGATCTGATAACGGCAGACGCAAGTCTAATTCCAGACTGCCCTCACCGTCCAAACGGGCAGGATCAAACTGAGCCTTGGAGAGCAGACGTAAGGGTTCACGGTCGGCCTCCTGTGCCATTAAGGCGACCGAACCTGACACTTTCGCATGCACCACACCCTCAGAATCCTTGGGTCTGAATTTTGGAATGGCGAAGGAAGAGTCAGACAAGGTTAGATCGCCTAATTTGCCACCATCAATCGCAACATGGAAGCTATCGCCGGTCAGATGAGCGCGCCCCGAAACGCCGGTCAAAGCTGTCATTTGCGGCAGATATTGCACCGTCGCATCCCGGATATCAAAGTCCAGTGCGATCATATCTGACCCACCCGGCTGTCCCTTTAACAACCCAGAAGGGATACGCAGCACGAGGCGCTCGGTTTTACCGACACCTTCCTTGACCACATTGGCAATCGCGGTGCGTGTCTCAGGCAAGAAACCTCGAGGCCAGCCCGCGAGCAAGCTTTCAACGTCAATTTCACCGTCAATATCGGCATCAAGATTGACCATTGCTGATCCGCGACGGGCCAACGCCACTTCGAGATTTCCCTGAACAGCGATCCCGCGATGGTTTAAGCTGATCGCAGGCAATCGGACCCCGCGCGGCAGAACGTCACCTGCCACGTCGACTCCCGTCGCAACAAAAGGTCTCGACAATTGGTTGGGGCTTGTCAGGATCAAGCTTGGCGTCTTCAACCAAGCGTCATTCAGCCCTTTGTCGCTCAAAGTGCCAGCCATCGCAAGTGAACCTGTTGCGATTGAAACAACGGGATTATTGAAGGCAAAGCTATCGGCGGAAACATCTGCGAGGTTGATTGAACCATTGGCTTGGCGCGTGGCTTGAACCGCAAGATTTGAGCCCGCAAGCCCAAGGCCACGTGAACCAGATTGAGTGGTGGTCATGGCGGCGATACGCGCGTTAACTTGGCCTGCGCCGGCAAGATCAGTCCCGCTCCATGCTAGGCTCAGGCCCCGCGCATTGGTTTGCGGGATAGAGAGTCCACGACCTGCCAAGTTCAAGCTGATAAGACTTGCCTGTGCATTCCATGGACTACTGGCCGAGGGGCGATCCAATGTTAGATTAACGCCAGCCCCGCTACCAAATGCGCCGGCCCGATCGCTGAAGGATATACGCGCAGACTTGGCCTGCACACTGACTTTACCACCGGCAAAAGCACCTTGAGGTCCAGCTTTGCTTAGCCCTCCTCTTGGGCCTGTTGAAAGCACTTTAACCTCTGCTTCCAACAGCTTGGCCATGGTTGAATTGGGATGCGATAGGCCAAAACCTTGGGCTACCAGATCGGCAGAAATCAAGTGCATGTCTTCAGAGAGCAGGACTTTACCGCTGGCTCCCTCGCCAACCACACCGCCAGCATTTGGGGTATCGAGGGCAAAGGACTTTGCTGCAAATTCTAAGCGTCTTTGGTCTGCATTGGCGGGAAAGAGCTGACCACTGACACCAGCGGCTTGGATTCTGTCACTGACAATATCGAGCGTTTGAAGACTAATGATGCCCGTATTTTTTGACCAAGCCCCCGTTCCAGCTGCCCGTTCAACAGCGATACCCCCTGCACGGCCACGCGCCAGCCGCAGCGTGCCTTGAACCGAAATCGGACTGCCTTCTGGCGTGAGATAAACCAAAGCACGTCCGCTTAATGGACTTGTCCATTTAGCCAATTGTTCCAAGCTCTGACCACGCAAGCTGAGCGGCAATTGTGCAAAACGCATGTCTTCCAAGTCGGTCACCAAAGCCAGCGCGCCATCAGCAGCCGGCGGGGCAGCGATGGCAACATTCATGCTTGAGTTCGACTTTTCTATTCGGCCAGAAGCCTGCAACGTGATGATACCACTTGAACTTCGAAAGAGGCCCGCACGTGCGCGCTCCAAAATCAGGCGCTGGCCGCTATCTGGGTCAATCATTTGTAGGCGCGCCTCGGTCAGCACGACTTGTGCCACCCGGCCCGCTTGGCCCTTCGGATCAAGCGCTTGGCGCGTTGCTTTCAAAATGCGGGCGAGGCCGCCATCCTCACCCTTGATCCGCGGTAGCGCCAAGACTTCCTCTGCAGACCCAAAACCAAAGGCTGTGCGGCCTTGTCGGTCGACAACCAGAACCGCCTCAATACCCGACAAGCGGGCTTGTTTGACGACGGCGCGGCCGATTAGGAGCGAGGGCGCATCCAGTGTCAGATCAACTTTTCCAAGCCGCAAGGGTGAGGTTCTTTGGTCTGTGCGCGCTGTGATTTGACTCGCTAAAACCACAAAGTCCCGCGCTTCTTGATCCCAGCCAAGGCGCAGCGACCCAATTTTGGTCTGCCCACCGACAAGACGGCTCAAAGAATCCTCGACAAAGGGTGTCGTCGCCGAGATCGACACGGTACCAATCGACAGCCGCCACGCCAAATAACCAGCAAATAGGCCCGATAGAGCCAAGGCCACGGTGGCACTTTCCATCCAAAATCTTGAATGCCGTGTTTGGCTTAAAGGCTTTTTTGTCCGCTTGGCCACCACGGTCCCGCTCGGTGTTTCCTCCAGTTCCGGCTTACTCTCCTTTGCTCGTTTCTTGTCACGTGATTGCCGCACTTTTGTGGAAGAAGCTTCTTGGCCGCGAGGTGGCCCGTCCCCGGCTTGCAAGCCAGCGGCCTCAGGCTTATCTGCCTGATCAAGGCGCTTTCGGCGCGAACGGATTGGATTTAGCACCATGAGCGAAATTGCAATTGGCCAACAGGCCCCTGACTTTGAAATGCCGACAGACGGCGGCGGAACCGTGGCCTTGTCTGGTTTAAAAGGAAAGAGTGTTGTCCTTTATTTTTATCCAAAAGACGACACCTCGGGCTGCACAAGCCAAGCAATCGCATTCACTGAGAACATAGACAAGTTTCGTGCCCTTTCGTGCGAAGTCATTGGTGTCTCCAAGGATAAGGTCGCAAGCCATGACAAGTTCAAGGCAAAGTATGACTTAGATGTGACCTTGGCATCAGATTTTGGCACCCAGATTTGTGAAGCCTATGGCGTTTGGGTTGAGAAGAGCATGTATGGTCGGAAATATTTCGGGATCGAGCGTACAACCTTTCTGATCGATAAAAATGGCACGATCGCAAACATCTGGCGGAAAGTAAAAATTCCCGGTCATGATGAAGCCGTTCTTAAGGCAGTGCAAGAATTGGTGTAATTCCCCAAGGAATACACCCCAAACAGGATTTCGGGTGTTGCGTGACACCCCAGCATGCGTAACAAGGGCGCGTAATCGCCAATCAAAGGGAACAAGACGATGGCCTTTTGGAATAACAAATCCAAAGAAACCTATGTTGAGACTGAAACCGTTGCGACCCCTGCGCCACGCAACGAACCCCCGGCGATTGCCGTTGTTGCACCAAGCCCAAAGCCTGCCGCCTCGGTGGTTGCAGCTGGCGCGGTCATCAGCGGGTCCTTGTCGTCTCCCGGTGACGTGCATATCGAAGGCATTGTGATCGGTGATGTGCGTTGCGACACGTTGGTGGTTGGCAAAAATGGTGAAGTCAAAGGCAATGTGATCAGCGAAATCGCAACCATTCGGGGCAAAGTCTCGGGTGATGTGCGGGCCCGCATGATTCAATTGGCCACCTCGGGCTCCATCGATGGTGATTTGACGCATGCAATTCTGATTATCGAAGAAGGCGGTCAGTTCGAAGGCCGTTCTAAGCGCTCGGCAGACCCCCTTGCCGGCCCCTCGATTGAAACAACCCATATCGAAACAAAGGCGACCTCTGAGCGTTCAACGAAGAAGACCAAGGCAACCACCGCTAAAACACAAGCCGCCGCAGCACCAGAACCAAAAGCCCCCGTCGCCAACGAAGAGCCCCCGCGCTCCAGCCTTGCAGACGCGTTGGGTGATGCCTTTGCGGTGAATGCTTAAATCCTAGACCCAAAGTCAGCCTAAGCCGGCGCTGAAACCACAATATAGCGGGCGCTCAATTGCCCGGCACGGACTGCGGCGGCGCGTGCTTTCCATGTGACGATGGAGTGAAGCGCTAAGGTTGCCGCCTCTTGGCCGCCGGCTTTAATCAACGCCGCTTGGCGCTTATCAAAGTCTTTGCCGATTAAGGACCAGCAAGAGCTGATCGCGGCTAGGAAATTCAAGTTGCATTCGGCTTCAGAAACCACGGTCAGGCCCGCAGCTTGAGCGGCATCCTTGAACACCTCGACCGGTGTAAAGGAGCGATTTTCAATTCCTTTGGCAAGGTCAAGTGATGCCTCACCCTCGGTCGAAAATAGGTCAAACCAAACAGCTTGCCCGCCGGGCTTTAAGAGACGCAAAATTGAGAACGCCCCCCGCTCTGCGCGTTCAGCTCCGCCGCCTTGGAATAACAGCATCGCCATTTCTGCTTGCCGCTCAGCAAGACCGGACAATTGGCCATTATAGGGTTTTGCGGTGTAGCCCTTGCGCGCCTTGCTTTTCTTAACAGCCTTTGCCGCCAGATTGCGAATGGTTGGATCGGCTTCATAGGCAGTCAATTTGACGCCAAATTGCTCCAAGAGAGTTCGGCTGATCAACCCACTGCCAGCGCCAATGCAGGCCAAGGTCGCATCTTTCTTGGCCCCCACGGCTGTGCCTAATTGTGTGGTGAGGTCCAAGGATGTCGGAAAATTTCGATCCGGGCCCCACATGATGTGACTTGCTGTAACATATAGCTTTTTATGTTTGGCGCTAAGCTTGCCCGGGGCATCTTGTGCTTCGATTTCAGCCTTAATCGCTTCTAAGTCTGGCGGATCGCCCCCCTCCCACCAAGCAACCAAGCGGGCGCGAGTTTGGGCCAAAGCTACAGGATCTAACTTCGGCAAAGCAGGTATGGGCAGAGCAATCTTCAAGGCCATACGGAAATGACTAGCAAAACAGCCTTAACGAGTTCCTTATTTTACAACCTTACCTATGGGTCCAAGTCCGGAGGGTAATGGCCCCTCAGGATTGTCAATAAAGGCCGCAATATCAGCCCAAACACGTTCAGCCTGTAGATCGCGGGTCAGCATGTGGTAGCCTTCGGGATATTCAATGGTACGGACCTTTGATGGCAGCTTTCGAACCGTAGCCGCCAAGGCAGGGCG
>NZ_JADCBK010000114.1 GCF_020253525.1 Aquidulcibacter sp. | reverse complement strand
TGTTCAGGCTGCGGGCTTCAGCCAAAAGACCTGGCAGAGTATCCGCTTGCATGCCCTCATTGGCATCGACGATTAAGCGCGCATCTGGCCGGGCTTTCGCAACCGCGCGGACGCAGTCTAGATCATGCTCGCCGCCAATTTTGACCTTCAAAATCGGTCTACCGGCGGCAGCCAGAGCGGCCTCAGTCATGGCTTCGGCGGTATCCAGCGAGATGGTGAAGGCCGTCACCAAGGGCTTAGGCTCGGGCAGGCCTGCCAAGGCCCAGACGGGCTGGTTAAGGCTTTTGGCTTTCAGGTCCCAGAGGGCGCAGTCCAACGCATTGCGCGCTGCACCCGCAGGCAGGAGGCTTTGACAGGCTTCAAGATCGACACCGGCTTCAACTTGGGCGCGAACCGCTTCCAATTGCGCGATGACGCTGTCGCAATCTTCTTCATAGCGTGCATAGGGGACGCATTCACCGCGCCCAATAAAGTCTTTGTCTTCAAGGGTTACGGTAACAACTTGGGCTTGCGTGCGCGCACCTCGGGCGATGCGAAAAACGCCCTTCAGCGGCCACACTTCTTTTTGCACGTGAAACTTCATGCTGCTTCTTAAACGCTTTTGCAGGCTTTGCGAAGCGGGCGACCCTGAGGCAATCCAGTCACACCTTGTCATTTGTAAATGCGGGTAAGCCTCTTTTCCAACAAGGGACTAGCCTCTAAGCTAGACTTTGCGTCGGCTCGTGTGCACAACGATTCGAAGCTGAACGCGCCACCACATCATTGGGTGGCCAATCAGGATTTTAGCCAGGAAGGCCCTTTCTTGCCCGACCAAGAGGCCCAGTTTGAAATTGATCGAAGCGGACCTGCGCCAATTCTTCGGGTGACGGGGGACTGGACGATCCATACCATTGGGTCGATCGATGCCGAACTGCGCCCAATCCGCGACCTTGAGACAGATCGGCCTGCTATTGTTGATGTAAGTGGCTTGATGGACCTGGATACCGCTGGTGCCTATGTCATTGAAAAGGCGCTGTACTCCTCGGTCGAACAGCCTGCACAGATGATTGGCAAGCACCCTGTTGCCGGGCGCATGCTTGCCGAAGTTCGCAAGTTTACCGCCGGCTGTGATGCACTACCCGAGCCAGTGCCACTTTGGCGACAATTGCTTGAGCGTATGGGTCGCGCCATGGTGCAAATCTATGACGAGATGATCGATACGGTTGGTTTTTTTGGGGAAACGGTCGTGGCCTGCGGCAAAGCTATTGCCAACCCAAGCCGCGTACGTTGGTTGCCAACTTTTGCGGTTGCCGAAAGTGCGGGGCTCAACGCCGTACCGATTGTGATGACCTTGTCTTTCTTTATCGGGGCGGTGATTGCCTTTTTGGGCAAGACCATTTTGCAAGACTTTGGGGCCTCTGTCTTCACCATTGAGTTGGTGGGGTTTGCGGTATTGCGTGAATTTGGCGTCTTGATCACAGCCATTATTTTGGCGGGTCGGTCGGATTCCTCCTTTACCGCCCAAATCGGCTCGATGAAAATGACGCAAGAGATTGATGCCATGCGCATTTTGGGCATGAGTCCCATGGAAATGCTGGTGGTGCCGCGCGTAATTGCGCTGTTGGTTATGTTCCCGATTTTGACGTTTCTTGCCATGATTGCCGGGATCGCTGGCGGCGCGATTGTCACCATGCTGACCTTGGATATCAGTCCGACTTTGTTCTTTAATCGCTTGAACGACAATGTGGGCGTCGATCAATTCTGGGCCGGCATGGGCAAGGCCCCAGTCTTTGCCTTCATCATTGCGATCATTGGCTGTCGGCAGGGCTTAAATGTCGAAAGCGATGTGATTTCCTTGGGTCAAAGAACGACGGCTTCGGTGGTACAAGCCCTCTTCATGGTTATCGTGGTCGAGGCTATTTTTGCGCTGATTTATATGGAGCTTGGCATATGAACCCGGCCGATGCTCTCACGCCGATTTTGGATATTCCCGACGAGCAAGTGGCAATCCGCTTGCGCGGCATCGCCAATCGTTTCGGGGATGTGGTGATCCATGAACATCTCGATCTGGATGTGTTGCGCGGCGAAACCATTGGTATTGTTGGCGGGTCGGGGACAGGTAAATCTGTTCTCATGCGCGCCATAATCGGTCTGCGTCCGCCCTCAGAGGGCAAAGTCATGGTGCTGGGTCATGATGTCTGGTCGAACGACCCTGCAGAGCGCAAAGCTTTAGATGCACGCTGGGGCGTGATGTTTCAGGACGGGGCTTTGTTTTCGAATTTAACCGTTCGGGAAAATGTTCTGGTGCCGCTGACCGAGCATACCAATTTGCCGCCGAAATTAGCCCTTGAGATCGCGGACTTGAAGATTTTGATGGCGGGCCTGCCGCCGTCCTCCGCGGACAAACTGCCTGCAGAGCTTTCGGGTGGGATGCGCAAACGGGCAGCGCTTGCGCGTGCTATTGCGCTGGACCCCGATATCCTGTTCCTTGATGAGCCGACCGCCGGGCTCGACCCAATTACCGCCGGCAAGTTTGATGCTTTGGTCAATGAATTGAAGGAAACCCTCGGCCTAACAGTCTTCTTAATCACACATGATTTAGATACGTTGCGCGACGCCTGTGATCGGGTTGCGGCATTGGCAGAGGGTAAAGTTATCGCTATCGGTCCTTTGGACCATTTGCGCGAACATGCGACGGGTTGGTTGTCAGAATATTTTGGCGGGCCACGTGGCCGGGCCGCTTTAGGCTGAACGGCCAAATCAGGAGGAGAAGATGGAAACACGCGCCAATTACGTCATGATCGGAATGTTCACGATCTTGAGCATTCTCGCGGCCATCATCTTTACAGTCTGGATGGGCAATTCCGGTGTCAATCGGCAAGGCTCGCAATATGACGTCGTTTTTGAAGGGCCTGTGCGGGGTCTCGAGATTGGCGGCGAAGTGCGCTTCAACGGCATTAAGGTTGGCGAAGTTACCGATTTGCGCTTGAGCGAGCAGAATCCAAAAGATGTGATTGCCCGCATCCGGGTGCAAAGCACCACGCCGGTGAAGACCGATTCGATCGCCCAGCTTGAGCCCTCTGGCCTTACCGGCTCAACCTATATTCAGATCCTCGCCGGCTCAGATGGGGCCAAGCGCATGTTTGCGCGCATTGGGCAAAGCCCCCCAGTCATCACCAGCCAGCGCGGTCAGCTTGATCGCTTGCTTCAGGATGGGGAAGGGGTGATCTCAACTTCGCTAGAAGCGGTTGCCCGCCTCAATAAGCTTTTGGATGCCGAGAATATCGAGAACTTCTCAAAAACCCTGCGGGAGGCAAGCCTTGCAGCGCAAAGCTTCCGTCAAACCACGCAAGATACTGGCTTGTTTGTTCAATCTGCCCGCAAATTTGCAGACCAAGCGACGCTGACGGCCACCACCTATGACGCCTTAGGCAAAAATCTGATGACCCAGACCAATACATTGGGCCAGGAATCCTTGGCGCTGGTAAGTTCCAGCCGCCTCTTGGTGGATGGTTTGAGTGAGGACGCAAACTCCCTTTCGGGTGGGGCAGAACTGACCTTGGCCAAAACCATGGAAGCTTTGACTGAGGCGCAATCCACGTTGAAAGAGTTTAATGAAACCGCGGTGGCGATGCGCACGGCGACCAATCAATTTGGTGCGGTGGCAGAAAACACCAATCGCGCCGTTGTTTCAATTGATCGGTTCTTCAAGATTGGTGCAGATCAGACTTTGCCGGATATGAGCCGTGCAGCCCAAGAGGTGCGCAATACATCGATGACATTTGATGCTTTGGGCCAACAAATTAGCCAGAACCCGCTGGAAATCGTCAACCGTCCTCCCACCGCGACAGTAAAGTGGAAACAATGAAAACGATCCGACGTCTCGGCCTTTTATTGGCCATTGCCACGATGACGGCGCCAGTGGCGGGCTGTATCACGCTGTTGCCAAAGCCTGGTAAACCCCCGGCCGTGGTGGCAATGCGGGCAGATCCCACGGTACCGCGGCAAGCCCAACAGAGCCCGTTCACCATCGGGATTGGCGTGCCAACCATGCCAGCCATTTTGCTGGGCAACCAAATTGCCGTCATGCGCAAAGACCGCACCTTTGCCTATGTCGACGGTTTGCGCTTTTCAGCTTCGGCCCCCTTATCGATCCAAAATGTGGTGCTAGAGACCTTTGACCTTGCAGGTTCGACGCGTGCCGCCGTTCGCGCTGTGACGATTGCGCGACCCGATTATGAGCTGCACTTTGACGTCAGCGCGTTTCAAGTCACCGAACCGCAAGGCCGTACAAAAGGTGTGGCGCGTATTGAAGCGACAGCTCGTTTGATCGAGGTTTATTCAGGCAAGCCCTTGGCCTCAAAAGTCATCACCGGCGAAGCTATTGCAGCGCGCGGTGATGTGACTCAGCCAGCCCGCGCTTTGGAGCAAGCGACCCGTAATTTTGCGATCAAAGCCATGCAATGGGCCGTCAAAGAGGCTGACGCAGACTATGCTTCAAAGGCGGCGTCAGCGACCAAATAAATCCGGGCTTCATGACCGGTGAGCCGGCCACGCGCGGCTGCCTCCCGCCGTGCTTCCACAAAGCGGACCACGAGCGCGCGCAAATCTGGGTCCATGGTGAGTTTTAGACGCATTGCCTTGACGCTGTTGGTCACAGCCTCGCGCGTGCCGCGACGGGCTTGATCGCGCGACCGTCCGGCCAGAGCGCGCAAGCGGTCCAGCAGAGCATCATCGATGGCCCGCTCTAAATCCAACTCGGTTAGTAGCGCCATAATGCGCTGGTTTTCCGGGTTTGGGCCTTTGGAATCGAGGCTGGAAAGAACTTGCTTCCAGCTCCACCCTCCTGCTGGACCACCGGCAGGGGCACTTGAGCGATCAATCTGCAGGTCTGCGAATGGATCATCCTCAACGGGGATGGGGCTGGAAATCGTGAGACGACCTTTCAGGGGCGTTGTCACGGGTGCCGCTTCTTGGGCTGGTGGCGCCTCTCCATCCTCGTTTGCTTGAGCCATCTCTTCGGGCGAAAAAGGCGCAAATACAGAGCTCTCAGCCTCAGGCTCAACCACTTCTTCCACCATCGTCACAATCGGCTCAGGCGGAGGAGGCGGCGGCGGCGGTGGAGGTGGCGGCGGCGGTGGCGGTGGCGGTGGCGGCGGCGGTGGCGGAGGTGGAGGTGGCGGAGGTGGAGGTGGTGGTGCCACGGCAACCGGCGGGGCGAGTATTGGGGCGGCAACGGGCGGGGCGAGCACACCAGACAGGCCACCCAAACGCTGTACCACTTCGCCGAGTGCGGAATAGGAATCGCGCAAACGGATTTGGAAGGCTTCGTCTAGAGCAGCGGTTTCTTCTGCGGCGCGACGCCCTGCGGCATTCAATCGGCTCAAGGTTTCATTCAAGGCGTCTTCAATTGCCCGGGCGCGCGTATCGGCTTCCTGTGGCAAGTTTGATAAGCGACGATCCAGTCCATCAAGAATATCTTCCACCGCGCGCGCCTGATCGGCACAGGCTGCGGCGAGGGCCGAGAAGCGCTCTTGAATGCGGGCCCCGGTTTGATCGAGCAAGCCGGCTGATTGTTCGATCATGGCTTGGGCGTCTTTTAGGCGGCCCGACATGAAGTGATCGGCTTCCTTGCTCACCTCAAAAGCCGTTTGTCGGGCAGAATCCAAGCGCGTTTGGTTTTCAGCTTCTTGCTCTGCGGCGCGACGGCGGGCCTCTTCGGCGGCCTGGCGAATGGCTTCACCACTGGCGCGCAAAGCGGCCATGGTCTCTTCCCCGGCGAGGCGGGCCGCATTTGCTTCGGCACGCAAAGATTCTGCGGCGAGGCGAGCATTGGCTTCTGCAGCAGCCCGCACATCCTCTAGGGTCGCAAGGCTCATATCGCGCGCCTCAAGGGTTTTGCTCGCGATTGTATTGGCAGCCTGTACGGCGTTTTCGCTGGCCTGTTGGGCAGCAGAACTTAAGGATTGAACCGCCCCATCCACACTGCCCACCGCTTCATCCGCACGCAGACGGGCCAGAACCATCAAATCATGCGCGCGCGCCAGCGCGGACTCGCCTTTTGCAGCAGCTTGATCCAGTTCGGTAATTGCTGTTGCTGCCCGCTGTGCTGCTTGGTCCAAACGCTCTGCCGCGCCAATGGCAAGCTCGGAAGCTTGGGTCGATTGGGTCGCCAAGCCTTGCGCCACCTCCGTCAGGCGGGTGGCGCGCAGGTCCAGCCCTTCGGTGGCAACTTGGGTTGTCGAGGCGGCATTGGCGGTCATTTCCGCCAAAGAGGCCAGCAAACTGTCGAGGCGTTGGCGTTCTTGCTCCATGGTTTGGGCAAGGCTATCGGCGCTGCCGCGTGCGGCCTGACCCGCTTCATTGAGGGCCAATGTACGTCGTTCAACTTGGCCTTCGATCTGCGCCAGTCTTTCCGCCACTTGGCTTAAGGCACCTTCCAAGCGTCCAATTTCGCTCTCAACCGCTTGGGCGGTGGTGCGGATCGCCCCTTCGGCTAGATTGCTGGGCAAAAGCAAGCGGCGCACGGCCGCCATCAATTGCCGCGACTCGCGATTAGACTTTGCAATGCTTTCGCCCATCAGCCCCGCAAGCAGCGAGAAGGCAGGTCCGAACAACAACACCGCCAAGCTCAAAAGCAAGGTCGCGTCGCTCGCCCCCAAGGTCGCAATATTCTCAAAAATATAGGCACCAACACCGGCAACCCAGATCAGCGCCAAGCCGATGGAGCCATAAAGCAGGGTAGGGGCATGTTTGGCTTTTGGGCGACGTTTAATGGGGGCAGAGCCATCGGGTTCTTCGGTTGAGGTCTCCCACCGCATTTTGGTGCGTGGATCGACAGCCTCTTGAGGCGTGCTGGGGGCCAAATCGCCACCGGCTGCTTCAGCCATTTCGATAGGGGCAAGGCGGTTGGCCGCTTCCTCGCTTTCTTGCTCCTTCATGCGTTGGGCGGCTTTGGCGATGCGTTTGGCGGATTCACTGATTTGGGCTTCATCGCGCACCCGTGCCCACACATCATCATCTTTTTCATCGGCCATATTGTTTTGCCCAACTCAATCCCAAAACATCAACGCGCATGCAGCCAAGTCTTGGCGGCCCTATTATTTGACCAACATGCCAGACTATTCTTATCCACCCTAAGCCATTTACGCTATGGGGCCTAGCAGCCTGAATGATGGGCAATCATCCGTGCACCGGCTTTCTTACAAAAGCTATCTTCTCAAGCCCGATTATGCCTATCCGGTAAGCCGAACCTGGATGTTCTGAGCGATTTTTGCGTTGTGTGGCGTGTCTTTTGAGGGGCCTAAAAAACCGCCTTCAAAAAACATTGGTGGGTGATGCAGGGTTCGAACCTGCGACCCGCTGATTAAGAGTCAGCTGCTCTACCAACTGAGCTAATCACCCGACCGGCTTGTCTTCTCGGCTGGTGCCGCTGGCGCTTGGTTTGCGCGAGCCGCCTGTGTGAGGCGCAAGAAACAAGGGAAAGGGCGTATGGCCCAAATGGGCGCAGGGTTCAAGCCCTGCGCCGCTTTTGTTTGCACGGCGGGTGTTTTTTACCGGGCAAGTGAGGGCCAATTACCAAATCCAGGCCTCTATCCGGCGAGAGCCTGCCTCTTCATAGGTGCGACCGCGACGGTCGGTGCAGAGCACATAGCTGACCAGCGCTTTGCGGCCACGGATCCAATCATGGCTTTTCTGACGGTAGCAACGCACAACAGGGGCGTGGTAGCTATAGCGGTCTTCAAAACGGTTGCGATGGCGATCGTGGCGGTCATGACGGTTGCGCCATTCATGGCGATCCCAGCCACGGCCACGGTCAAAATCATCCCCACCGCGTACTTCAAACGACCAGTTCCAGCCACCCCAACCCGACCAAGCCGAGGGATGATTGTACCATTGCTTGTCGCGACGCCAGCCACGGCTTGGGTGATATTCATCAAAGCCCCAGCGGTTGGCATAGATGGCGGGATTGCCCCAGCGGGGGTTCCAGCTGTGCCATTGCCCATAAGGTCCCCAATAATCGGCACCCCGGCGGTCGACATAGACTGGTCCGGGCGACCCCACATGGACGGAAATGCTTTGCGCCTGTGCAGGGGCTGTGAAGGCCAGACCGGCTAACACAAGGGCGCTGGTGAGAAGCAGACGCATAGAAAACTCTCCTTGATTCAGATGTCCCTGATGGCGACTTTGCCTGCAACTCCCTGAAACCAGCATGAATAAGTTCTTCAGAAACATCACGCCTTGGTGATGGCGGCCTGTAAATGCCGCTTTAACCTTGAACCATTATGAGGAAGGGATGGATGTAAGCACACCTCTTCATTTGCAGGGCCCCGTGGTGGACAGAGCCCATTTGGAGCGCATGACTGGCGGCGATCAAGAACTCGCCCTAGAAGTCTTGGGTCTGTTTCGCGAGCAGATTGCGCTGTGGAGTAAGCTGTTGCAGCCCAG
>NZ_JADCBK010000113.1 GCF_020253525.1 Aquidulcibacter sp. | reverse complement strand
TGTAGTTGCCAGTGTTGGTCGCTGCGCTGTAGTTGCCAGTGTTGGTCGCTGCGCTGTAGTTGCCAGTGTTGGTCGCTGCGCTTTGGTCGCCAGTGTTGGTCGCTGCGCTGTAGTTGCCAGTGTTGGTCGCTGCGCTTTGGTAGCCAGTGTTGGTCGCTGCGCTGTAGTTGCCAGTGTTGGTCGCTGCGCTTCGGTCGCCAGTGTTGGTCGCTGCGCTTCGGTCGCCAGTGTTGGTCGCTGCTTGTGGAATCGTCGCGTCAATCTGCGATATCACCCACGAAACCATGTGGCCGACTAGCTGCGGAATTGATAGTTCGGCTTTGATGTGAATCTTTGCCGATGCGATCTTGCTATCGCTGCCGTCGCGGTGAATCTCGCCCGAACACTCGACCAGCGCGAATGAGTGCAGCAGACCGCCATCACCTACGGGCGGGTAATAACCAAAGACCTCTAGCGGAACCTCACAAGCATGAAACCCGCTGCCGCACGCTTTAACCGCGCCCTTGTGCTCATACGACTCACCAACGGCGTATTGATATTCGCGACACTGCCACTTGTGATCAAAGCCCTTAAAGGCAATTGGTGGTTTTGAATCAGACATAAGGTTTCCATTCATCGGGGAAGTTGGTGGGATGATATTTTTTTTGTGCAGTCAAACGAGCGAAAAGCGCGCTTTTCGCATCGGGGAAACAACCAAGAAATATCTCTTTGCCGTCAACAAATATTCGCGCCCGCCACGGATTTGTTTTCCTACGGCGGTCAAAATTAACGCCGCGAATTCCTGTTTTGCTTGTGCAATTAGCGTTACTCTTATTTAGTAAATTCACTCTTTGCGGAACGTCGCGTAAGTTGGCAAACTTGTTGTTTGATGGGTTCTGATCTTTGTGATCAATTTGACCAACTGAAAATTGACCCGTAACAAACAGCCAGGCCAATCTGCCAGCGTGATAAAGGGAACCATCAACGCGAATAACCAGATAACCATCTGGCCTGAAAGCGCCAGCAAAATCGCCAACCTTTACTCGGTTGCTTAATGGTACTAACCAAGTAAAAACACCTGATTCCAAGTCGTAGCTCAAAACCTCTCTAAGCCTATTTGCCGTCAAAATATTGCGGGCGATTTTCATAGGTATCGCCTCCACTGGTTTGCAAAAGAACAATTCGGTGGAGCACCCTTAAACAGCGGCGCAATTTGAGCGTCTTGGTATCCGGCTAGGCCGCACCCTATGCGCGTCACAAAAAACTCGTCCGTACAGCTCGCGGCAAAGTCGAGAAAAACTTTGATGTGGGGCTCAATGCGATCAAGCGGCATGGCTGCGCCGTGAACGCCAGCCAAGTTGCTGCCAAAGACAAATATCTGTTGGCCTGTTGGCAGTGTGCCGTCAATGTGAAACTTCATACCGCCCTCACCGTCACACTTGCCGCGATCCCATGCGTCGATAAAAGCGTGTACTCGCGCTTGAGACTGTTTCGCGGCGTCCATCAATATTTCTTCCCGCCATCGGCGGTGCGGTTCTCCGGCTTGTGGTCTGCGCGCCTGGCGTTGTATTCCAACTTCTCGGCAATCGCGCCTGCAACGTCGTAGCCCATGCCACCGGCCATGTCGAATATGCGAATGACGGCATCAGCTAGTTCAACCTCAACCATCCGGCGATGCGGTAACTTGTCGTCCATCAGGTTTTTGCGGTGGCCCTCCATTGCTTCGCCAAGTTCGGACACAACCAACATCAACAGTTCTGGCACGTTCTTCTTGCCAACAAGCGATTCGCCAGTTTTAAGGTCTGTCCACCAGCCGCTTGCTTCGGCAATGCTGTGGCAGCCGTGCGTTAATCGCGTTGCGGATTCGATGATTAGCTTCTGACTAATATCGGCCTCCTTTAAAGCCTCGCGTTTGACCCCGCGCAAATCGGCACCGCACAAATCGGCCCCGCGCAAATAGGCCACGCGCAAATCGGCCCCGCGCAAATCGGCCACGCGCAAATCGGCATTGCCTTTAACTGCCAACTCCAACGCAACCCTAATACTGTTCGCATCAGCCTCAAACAACACCCTGCCGTTGATTCTGTCTTTAATTTGAATACTCATTGCTACCTCGCAAAATAAGCTGTTGTCATCACAATCCCGTACAGACTGAGCGCCCATACGAGTCCGGTGTAAATCTGTTTCGCCTTGTCATATCCAGCTTGATAGCCCTCGATCTTGGCTACCGCTGCTTCATTGTTAATGCGGTTCTTTTCGCGGCGTTGTGATAGGTCTGCTAGGTTTGAGGCGTTATTCATAGCAGCACCACTAACCAAGCGAGAACGCCAAAAAAGAACAACACGGCTAAATCTTCGTCAAACTTATCCACGCTTATCTCCAGAAAAATCCGCAGCCCGTTCGCTCGGCTTGCGCGCCCGAAGTTCTCCTACACTCAACAACAACATCAACTAACCATCCCTGCTAATTGCTCTTGCTGCTATCGCCTTTCGGCTAACCTCTACTGCCCTCCTCTGCTATCGCCTGACACCGCCGACTAATCGGGCTTACGTGGGGCTGTACGGCTGATTCGTGCTACCCGATCCGGCTTTGGTAATCGCTGCGGTGTTTTGCTGCGATGGGGCTAATTATCAGCAATGCTATTTATCTTGTCAAGAGCATTGCTAGTGATTTATGCAAAAAAAATACCCGCCAACAAATAAATGCGGCGGGTAGCGGGTGATTGTGCCCAGTTATCTAGGTCTTGATGCTCGATGGGCATGGTTTAGCGCCCATATTTAACACTGTGCCGTTGTCGTATTCACACATCTGATTACCGTTTTTATCGAACCACTGACGTTTCAGATAGGCGGTTCCTGCAAAGGCGGGTAGCGCGATAAGCAATACTGATGCTGCAATGACTCGTTTCATACATAACCCCATCATAGTAATTTGCGCGAGGGCGGTCGCGCCTCCGTTACAACACCGATCACCCGCAGCTCCGGCGAATCAATCTCAATCGCCTGGTACTGCCTGTTCAACGGTTTTAGATACCATCGCCCACCGTCATACGTCAGTTTCTTGAACGTCGCAGACTGAGTGGAAACATCTTTTGCGATGACGAAATTACCCGCGCGCGGTGCAAGATCGGGGTCTACAAAGATAAGCCACCCTTCGGGGATTCCCTTATCTGTGCCGTCGTCCATCGAGTCACCTTCTACTACATGAGCCCAACCCCTCGGCCCTAACTTTTCTTGTGGCGATTCCCAGCGATCACCTTGCCACACCTCTGGTACGTAGTCGATTTCTTTCATTGCCCCCGCCCTTATTAGGGTTATCACCGGCACGGCCTTTCGTGCTAGTGGGGCGGATTTGATGTTTGAGCTTGACGTAGGTTCTTTGCTCTCCAGCGCAATCCCCTGTTGGCGCATGTTCGTTGCGTAACTGGCAACCATCGCAGCAAGTTCGTCTGCAAGACGAGGGCTGAAATCTTCAATTTGGCAGTTAAGGCCGCGCGCAAACTTCACAGCGGCATCTTTGTTCAGCGGTCTCTTGCCGTTCAGATATTGCCAAACCATGCCCTGCGAGCCTATTTGGTACAGGTCGCCAAAGGCTTGTTGCGACATTGTTACCCGAGCTTTGTAAATCCGTTTTAAGGCTGATGCTTCTTGGGTATTAGTCGCCTCGCTCATAGCGCAATTATTCGCCAGCCCACGAAAGATAAAAATAGCAGTTGACAAGCATTTAATAGCGGTGCTACTATTTTCACCATGAGCTCGAAAACTAATATTCTGAAAATTCAACGGCTGGTAGCCAGGCGCGCCAAAACCCTATCAATGTCCGAGGCCGCTGTGCGTCGAGAAATTGCCGCAGCTTGCAAAACATCGCCGGACTTTGTGTACCAGTGGTGCAACAGGATTCGCCCGATCCCGGCGCAGTTTGCTATCCCGCTCGAACGCTTCTTTGGTGCTGACGTATATCCGCGTGAAGAAATTGCACCGGACGTATTCAAGGACGCCGCATGAACCCCTCCATCGCTCATAACGGTTTCCGATGCGGCTCCTCCCGTACCGGTGATGCAAGCGATGGTTTCGCCTTGGCCGAAAGGCCGAGGCTTTTTTACATGGAGTAATCGCATGAGACACATCGCTCAAGTAGATATGACTCGTTTTGCGCGACCGAAAGTGATCGGGGCTAATGGGCCGATTGATGTTCCATTACGCACCGACGTTGACGCCCAAACCAAGACCGCATTTATGCGCCTTGCCCGTGAGCGTAAGCCGGACGGCAAGCCCTCAGAGCGCACCCCTGCGGCGTATTTACGGGAACTGGTCGAGAGAGAAGTACGGTTGTCCATGATTAGCACTATGCCCCGCCGTGCGGCTGATTTGACGACGGATAACGTATGAACCAGCTACGCATGTCACCAGAAGAGTTCACAGCGCACCAGGCGCGTGTGAAGGGCGGCGTACTGGCTGCGCTTGATTTAGGCATGGCGAAGGCCACCAAGAAAGCTACGGCGAAATTTGGCAACGACAAGGTGGAATTTGACGGCGAAGTGTTCGACTCGAAACGTGAGCTTGCTCGATACCAAGAGCTTCGTTTAATCGAGAAGTCCGGGACTATCCGCAACCTGCGCACCAAGATCAGCTACGAAGTCACGCCATTTTTTCCAGCGACCGAAGACCGACAAAGCCAACGGGCAACGTACTTCATCCCAGACTTCACTTACGAAGAGTTCTACAAAGGGAAGTGGCGGACGGTCTGCGAGGATGTGAAATTTTCAACTCATGCAACGGGATTGTCCAAGGCAAGTTTGAAGAAAACGCCAGCCTACAACCTGTTTCGCTTGAAGTCAAAGCTGCTTTACCAGCAACAAGGAATCTTTACCAAAGAGGTTTAACGCCGAGACTAGGAGACCGGCAGAGACGCAAGCCCTTATGCGATGTTGGGGGGCCACTGAGGTAAGAGATCGGCACACGCACTGAGGCATTAGACACGATGTAAGCCCTCTAGGAGCCGGTAGTACCCCACCGAAGGCATGGATAGGTGGGAGTTTTACAGATTGCTTCACCCGCAGCAGGGAGGCATCCCGTCATGTGTAACGAATCCACATGACACGCTGCGGTCCTATTTTTGATTCGTTGAAAGGTTCGTGCATGGTTGAGAAAGGTTTGATTTACACGACAAGTTTCAGCCCTCGCTCGGTTGAAACGCAGCATCGCCGCGTTATGGAAATACGACCGAATAGGTGGCATTTGTTTGAACTGCTGACAATGGATAGCCCACTTCTTCCGACTTGTGCGGGAGTTTATGTCGTTTATTTCGATGACGAGCTTGTGTACGTTGGAAGTTCTAACAACGTCAGAAAACGCCTGCATGAGCACAAATTCAAATATGGGTACGCGAATAACTTTCGATCGTCTTGGGGCGTGGCTACTGAATCAACGCGCGTGTTTGTAAAGGTCAAGCCGTCTAGCCGCGTCGGGCAATGGGCTATGGACGAAATCAGGCTGATCAATCGCCTTCGGCCAAAAGGCAACACGATTTTTAGCGCCGTGAAGATAAAGAAAGCTGCCTGATGGCGCGCGCTAGAAATCTCAAGCCCAGCATCTTTAAGAACGAGCTGCTAGGGCAGGCCGACCCAATCCTTACGCTGTTGTTTCAGGGGTTGTGGACGCTTGCAGATCGTCGCGGGATTTTAGAAGACCGGCCGCTTCGCATTAAGGCTGAATTGTTCCCATACCGTGATGGCCTAGACGTTAACGGTTATCTAACGGAACTACAACGGTTAGAGTTTATTGAGCGTTTTACTGCTCGAAAACTTGCCTTAATTTACATCGTCAACTTCACGAAACATCAGTCGCCACACCCAACCGAAAAGCCAAGCGATCTGCCTGACTTTTTAGACAAAGAGGAGCCGAATCAATCATTTAGCGAATCGCCCGTTATAACTCCGTTATCTAACGGAAGTGAACACGTTGTAGCCGCGCTGATTCCCTATTCATTGACTCCTGATTCCCTCAAGGGTGCATCAACGAAAAAGCAAACCTCAAAAACTTTCGTGTTGCCGGATTGGATTCCTAAAGACCAATGGCAATCGTTTGAGGAAATGCGAAAGAAAATGCGGAAGCCGATGACTGATCGCGCCAAGGAGTTGATCGTCGCGGAGTTGCACAAGCTATGCCCTGACCAATCTGGGGCCGGCCAAATTCTTGACCAAAGCGTTCGCCATTCTTGGCAGGACGTCTACGCTCTCAAGGAAAAAAACGGCACCGATCATCAAACCGCATGGGCGGGTGCGCTATGAGCTACGACGTCGAAGTTACCGTAGGTTGCAATCCGACTGGCCGTATGCCGTCACGCCGCTATCGGCCGAATCAAGATTGGTCTTGGGCTGAAAAACATCTTATGCACATTGTCGCGCCAACCGTGAAACATGCGGCGCCAGCCTTGCTAGACATCGTTCCGCATGTCGATTACTTGTGCCTGTACGACCATGACAACGGCTGGTATTGGGCTCGGTTCAAGTGGGCTGAAACGACCACGGATGACGAGGTTCGGAAGCAATGGGCGCGATTCAAAAACCCGACTGGAAAAGACATTGCGATTCAGCGAATCCCTGAAAACTTCCCTACGTTGCCGGCGTACTGCTGGAGCACAAGATGAGCACAATCATCCCCGAAACACTCGACCTTTCCGACTATTTGGAAGACCGGCATGAAGGCGAGCACGTTCGGCCGGCGAGTTACTTCCGCGATCAGGTCAAACACTTTTTTCATGGTGGCGGAAACACCGAAGGCGCATTACTGCCGTGGGCGAAAACCCATGAAACCATTCGGCTGCGCGCGGGTGAAGTCTCGTTGTGGCATGGCGAAAACTATTCCGGTAAGACGACGCTGACCAGTCATGTCGCGGTACACCTGATTGCGTCCGGCTGGAAGGTGTTGGTGATCTCGCTCGAAATGCCACCGCGCACAACGCTAGGGAAAATGAACCGGCAGACCATTGGCGTACATCAGCCTTCAATCGAAGGTGTTGATACGTTCCACGACTGGACGGACGGGAAGTTATGGGTTTACGACCGTCGCGGTTCGGTGCAATGGGACAAGATCATCGCGGTCATTCGATACGCGCAGGACAAGTTCGGCATACAGCATGTATTTGTCGACAACCTGATGAAGTGCGTTCGTGGTGAAGACGATTACAACGGGCAAAAGGATTTTGTAAACGCGCTCTGTACCGTCGCCCAAGACACCAACATTCACGCCCACCTGATTCACCACACCAAGAAGCCAGCACACGGCGCGGGTGTGCCTGGTCGGTATGACGCCAAGGGGTCGGGATCGATCTCTGACCAAGTGGACAACGCTTTCGGCGTATGGCGCAACCGTAACGACAACAAGGCTATGGCAGAGCCGGACTGTGTTGTGAACTGCGACAAACAACGTCATGGCGAATGGGACGGCAAATTCTCCTTGTGGTTCGATCAGGCCAGCCAGCGGTACTCGGAAGGGCAGACGTTCCAGCGTAGCAGCTATATCCGCCAGTTGAGGGCCGCATGAAACAAATCACCCTTACCGAAATCCGTGTTGACTGGCAGCGCGCCGCGCTGAATATCCGCAAACACGTTTCGCTTTCACGAGCGTCAAAAATGATGGGCGAAAACGTAGGCTTCCTTGCACAAATCGCGCGCGACGAAATGAAAACAGAACCACGGTTTTCCAAGGCGCTCAAGATCCTCGATCTGCATACAGAGCTTTGCGGAGAAGAAGCGACGAAGGGTTTGCGGCAATGAACCAGCAACTAACCATCTTCGACGCCATCGAGCGCGGCAATCGCGGCATGACCCTAGCCGCTGAAAAAGCAGACAGAGAGTACGAAGGCTGGACAACGCTTGCCTATGCGTTTCTCAAGCGCTTCATTGCCGAACGCAAACAGTTCTGGCCGTGGGAATTGGTAGATGCGTCAGTCGAATACGGACTCGCTCAACCGACAAACCTACGGGCATGGGGCGGCATCTACCAGCGCGCCGCAAAAGCCGGATTGATTTTGCAGGGAACCGAGCTTGCGAAGCACCCAAAACGGCATGGAACCAAGGTGCCGGTGTGGCTGGTTGTGAGAGCAATGCGGGAGGCGGCGTGAGGTACATCAGCCTTTTCAGTGGGATTGAGGCTGCGAGCGTCGCGTGGAAGCCGCTCGGTTGGGAGTGTGCAGCCGTCGCAGAGATTGAGTCGTTCCCGAGTGCGGTTCTGGCGCAGCACTACCCGACTGTGCCGAACTTGGGCGACGTCACCAAGATCACAAAAGAACAAATCCGCAAGCTCGGTCACATCGATGTAGTGATCGGCGGATTTCCTTGTCAGGATTTATCAGTTGCCGGCAAACGTGCTGGATTGAGGAATGAGGATGGAAGCGCAACTAGGTCTGGACTTTTCTTTACCGGAATGGAGATTGCAGAATGGTCCGGCGCCCGATTCGTCGGCGTCGAAAATGTCCCTGGTCTATTCTCAAGCAACAAGGGCAGAGACTTTGCTGCCGTGGTTGGAGAAATGGCTGGGTGCGAATTTGACGTACCGGGAGACGGCTGGGAAAACGCCGGTTTTGCTGTCGGCCCGAAAGGGTTGGTCGAATGGGCAACTCTGGATGCACAAATCGTCCGAGTGGAATCACATCCCCGAGCCGTACCACAGCGCAGAAGGCGTGTCTTCATTGTCCGAGATTCTGGAAACTGGACAAGTAGACCGCCGCTATTTATTGAGCGCGAAAGCCTGTGCTGGCATACTCCGCCGCGTAGAGAAGCGGGGCAAAGAATTGCCGCCTGCACTGCGCCAAGCCTTACAGCAAGTGGTCGCGGCGTCGAGCGAACTGGAGAGAGTCGTGTACAAGATCCAGTCATCGCTGTCCCCGCAACCGTAGGCGCACTAACAGACGGCGCTCACATGTGGGGGGGGGGCTTAACGGCCAAGACGCCTACTCAGGGCGGATATTCCCTGTTGCCGGAAACGGCGGGGTGCCTACAGGAGCGCGACGCGAAGGGAGCGGACTCCGACACGAAGCCGGGACATCTGATTCCGGTACAAACCGGGGGCGGCTTCGATGTTGCTCACTCGCTCAAAGCCGAAGGGTTCGACGCATCCGAAGACGGCACGGGGAGAGGTACGCCGTTGGTGCCGGTTGCAGGCGCGATCTGCAAGGATAGCTTTTCAGGCGGTGCAGGCGGTCGGCCGGAAGGCGCGGCAGCGGGACATTTTGTGCCGGTGGCGATCCCCGGCAACGTGATCGGACGCAAGCCCGAGAACGGCGGCAATGGTACCGGCGCGGACGATAGCGGCGCGATGTATACGCTGACGAAGACAGACCAGCATGCGGTTCTTGCATTCAGCGCCAAAGACCACGGAGCCGACGCACAGCTAGACCTATCGCCAACACTCCGCGCGGGCGGTCATAGCGGTAGCCATGCGAATGCAGGGGTGATGCCGGCGGTGGCGTTTGAATCCCGCTTCGCCCGAAACGACCGAGGCGCGCCGTCAGAAGTCGTGCCGCCACTCAAGGCGCAATCCGGCGAAACGGGCAAGGGTGATGCAGCGCCGTTGGTGTTAGCGCCTGCAATCGGCTGGAGCGAAGAGCTTACCGCGCACGAAAACATTGGCGCGACATTGCAACGCGGCGGACAGGGCGGACGGCATGACGGGGTGATGACCCCAGCCATGCAGGTCAGACGCCTAACTCCCGTCGAATGTGAGCGACTTCAAGGCTTTCCGGATGGCTGGACTGATGTTCCTTATCGCGGCAAACCCGCTGCTGACGGTCCGCGCTACAAGGCGCTGGGCAACAGCATGGCGGTGAACGTGATGCGTTTCATAGGAGAGCGCATTCAAGCCGTCGAAGCAATCTCCCAAGAACAGGAGCAAGCGGCATGACCGACATTCGCAACTGGCTTTTGTCCATCTGCCTGGTGCTGCTGATCCGGCAGGGCTTGGCTATCTTCTGGCCTACCGTGAAATTAGCAGCGCATAGATTTTGGAAAAGTAAGCGATGAGCACACAGCTTGAAAACCGACCGATCATTAAAAAAGGCGTGAAGTACAAACGCGCCCCACGGAACACAGGCGCACTCATGTTCCCGAAACAGGATATGTACCGGAACCAGAAGTTGCTCGACCTGGCCAAGGGAATGCCCTGCACATTGCTGATCACAGCCGGTCCGCACGACCCCGAGCATTCAGTATCTTGCCATTCCAACAGCAGCCGACACGGTAAGGCGAAATCGCAGAAAGCGCACGACGCATATCACGCGCACGGATGCGCTGCATGCCACCACGAACTCGACTTTGGCAAGAGCCTATCGCGGTACGCGCGCGAAATGATCATGGCTTGGGCGATGCAGCGCACGCGGCAGAACTTGATTGAGCGCGGTTTGATCGACATTGGTAAGTGTGACGCCGTATCGCTGGTGACGGATGATTCTTATTGGCTCCAATGCTGGCGTAGCGGGGAGATAAGAGTTGCGTGAACTGTTCAATGTGCACAAACACCCGCCAATCATCCGACCCCAAGCTACGCGAATGGATGGACAAGCGATCAATGGCTTTCTGCCAGCCGGAGTCGAAGAAGGCCGGGCAGAAGATCATCATCGACTTGTTCAGCGTCAATGGGCCGATATGCAGAGGGAAGCACTATCAACCGAAAGAACAGGATCAACTATTTTGAAAGGAAGTGTATGAGCGCGTTGTTGTCGAATTTTAAGCCGCACTTCGTCGGAGATCGAGTGTGGCTATTCCGCTGGGGTTCAATCTCGTGGAATTTTAAGATTGCGCTTTATTACAGCATCTACGACTACGGGGGCACAGAGCGAGGACAACTCATTATTGCGTTTGGGTTCCCGGCGCTCTACATCAACGCGCCGATATGGTTTGCCAAATACAAGCAAGAAGATGGCTCGTGGCATGGCATCTTTGGATTCGCTTGGCCGTTCTATGACCAGTGGCACATTCACTGGAAAGGCAAGTTTATCGGTGTTGATATGCCTTACTCATGGTCGCACGTCCGTCACACGCTACTGAAACCGGACGGCAGTTTCCACGCTGATTTGTTGGACAAGTGGATCGCCAAAGCCGGATACGCACGCATGGAAGCGCTCAAAAATGAAGTTAGCGAGTGGCATCCGTACACCTACACTCTTACGTCTGGTGAGACTCAAACCAGGATAGCGGCCATTAACGGCGAAGAACGTGAATGGCGCTGGCGCATGTGCAAGTGGTTGCCGTTCCCACGCAAGATCAATCGAGTTATTAACATTGACTTCAATAATAAAGCCGGTGAGCGCAGCGGTAGATGGAAGGATGACGCTATTGGTATAAGCGCAGAGTGGCATAAAGGCGAGACGATGCTGGAAGCGCTGCAACGCTGCGAACAGAAGGGCTCCGGCTTTATCCTCTGCCGTAGATGAAGCTATGACCCAAGCCGCCATATCCGCTGTCCGCCGCCAAGTCCGCGAAATGGTTGACGGTACGCTTGAAATAAAGCTACACGTTGAGCCAAAGGACAAGGCCAACTTCCATCGGCTATTTCCCGAAATAGATATGCCGGTGGCGCTAGCGCCGCTGAATCCGCAGTTTGACAAACCGCAGATTCCAGCCGAGCCCGAGAAAGATAAGCCCGGACCGCTTTGTATGCTGGCGGTGCAATGGTGCAAGGATCGGAAGTTTCAAGAATGGCTTGCCGACAGATGGGGCGACGAGTACGCCGGCGGCACTGACGAACTCAACACCAAAATCAGGCTATGCCTAGTGGTCGAAATAGTTTCCCGTCTTCAATTGGATGGGGACGAACAAGCCGCAAACCGTTTCCAAACCCTAATCCGTCTTCCTTACATGAAGTACCAGACCACAGGAGTGATCGAATGAAAATCAGCCGCAGAGAACAACTGGCAATCGTCCTCGCCGCTGAGAGGGCACCAGGCGACCGTGTAGCGGCAGTAGGAGCCGCACAGTTAAAAGAACACCACATGCGGCAAACCGACAACGCACAACTAGCGGCAAGGGACGTACGCTGGGTGGCGATTGGAATGACCACGCTCGCCGTGAAAAACGGACTACAACCAAGACTGTTTTCCCGCGCCGTGGCGGAAATTGCGTGCGAAATGCTGATTGCGAAAAAACAGATGAATGTGATAAACGCGGCAGACTGGATTGATATTGTCGAAAAACGCGCCGAGTGCCTGACGCATCCCGACTACATCGCCGCGCATGTTGTGGCTAGAGCTGCATTGCATCAGCACATCATTGACATGTGCCCAACGTGCCAAGGGAAAAAGGAAATCCCCGATCACGACATACCCGACCTAAACGGGGTTCAGCCAATGAAAATGTGCCTAGACTGTAACGGCACGGGAAAACGCAAGTATTCAGACGACGAATGCGGTGACGCGCTACGCGGCCATGTGGAGCGCAAGCACGCACGGGAACAGATCAACAACGCGCTAGAGATCATCCAGCGGTGCGAAGTGACGGCGATTAGGCATTGGGCTCGGGTGTTGCGATGAAACCAATTCCAGCAATACTGTTCGACGGACAACTTTAGGTGTCGGCGGCTGATTGCCAGCGTTTATTAGTTGATGGTGACGCTTGGCGAGAGCAGCTTGCCCGAGCTGAAGCCCTCACAGCCGAGCGTGATCAATGGAAAGAACTTCACCGTGCCTTATTGGTTGAACACCTAGAGCTCAAGAAAAAAGTGAGAGCGGCTACCAAACCAATCGACCCACCGGCATTCGGATCACCAAACGGAGCGTGACACCATCGTTTTCCATCGCCAAACCCCCGAACAATAAATCTATATTGCGTAGACATCTCAACGAAGGATTTACATGAAAACACTACTTACCGCAGGTCTGATCTTGCTGGCCACGCAAGCGCACGCCCAAAGCAATCCAGCCGAACCAAGCCGCTGCGAAATCGAGTCGAACGAGTGTCATCCACCCGCGCTGCCGATTGATCCGTGCTACAAGCCAAGCGGCGGCTATATCTGTGCGATACCGAAGCCAGCCTGCAAACCCGGTCAGGTGGTATTTGAAGGCCGATGCCTAACCCCCGATCGCCGCCAACCAGCTAAACGCTGGTGTGGCGAGGATCTGGCGGCACCGATCGTGCGGGATCTACTGCGGGTTTTTTGCCGATAAAAATATTTTTAATTTATTTGCAAAAAGTGCTTGACAGACTATACAGATGCCCGTATAGTCACTACATCGCATACAGCGATGCCCTGACCCCGGCAGGTAGCTCCGGTAGGAGATTCAAAATGTCTAGCTCAAACAAAATCATCAGCAACCGCCTGCGCCATGACGAGTACGCAGTGCTACTAGATAAATCCGACGAGGTAACAGTTAGTCGCGCCGAGAAATACTCGCTAAACAAGCCGTTTTTGCAGACCATGACGCTCGGCGAGGCCGTGCAGTACGGAGCGTGGGACACGACGAACGGCACCATGAGCGCAGAGGTTAATTTCCGAGGTGCAGAGATTTTCAAATCTGCTAACCAATACTGGGCAATTATTAGTGTGCGGCAAAAACCCCTGACGGGAGACCAGTCGCGCTCTGACGCTATCGCGGCCGAAATTGAGGACACATACGCTGCGCGACGCGCAGCGGCAGCGAGCGACCGGGAGACGGTCTGTTTTGGCTACGGGGTCTAAATGGCGGACTTTGCCGCATTGATGCGCCGCGCCGATGCGCTGCGGCGCATCGAAACTGACCCCGTTAAATCCGACTGGTGGACGGGCTACATGCGCGGCCTACGCCGCGCCCAGCACGGCGAGCGTTTTGGCACCGAGGCAGAGCATCAGTTATGGCTATCGGCGGCAGAATCTACCGACCCATCGCGCGCGGCACTAGGTAACGGCTACCTAGCCGGTCTAACGTTAACGGCCCGGGAACCAACATGACCACAAAACACCTCCTCGTTGATAACTACATCGCGCTACACGGCACTCGTCCCGCAGCTCTGGCCGCGCTCAACGCGGAAATGGGCCGCACCTACACACTCTCGCGTCTAGGCGCATGGCTCAACAACAAAGAGCCACTGCCCGCGCATGTGCGGGCAGTAATGCTGCCACCGGTTGCCGATTGGTTTGCATCCGTCTGGGTGCCGCACGATCCCAAACGCGCCAAAACCATCGCAGCCGTTGTCGTGTCGTTGGCGGCGTAAAATATGGCCGATTCTAGCCCTCAACGGGCCGCGTGGGCGGCTACTATGCCTACCGCGTTGTCCGCGCTTAATTACGAACAATAGTCAAATGGAGATAGAGAAAATGAGGAAAATGAGAACAGAAAACGAGCTAATCGAAATTGCCCAAATAATCAACGCAAGGGAGGCGCTTTATAACCGCGCCGAAGCACTCGACCTTAAAGGCCAATATCACCAAGCATCTTTAATTAGGGATGAAGCTGATGCCATGAGCAGAAAAAAAATACCTGCCGCATCAATTAATGCAGACGAATGGGATTTCATGGCTAAACACAAATTGCTTCTTGCTTAACAGTATTGGCGAGTGGAGAAACGAAACTGCTTGACATCATTTTTTTATTTCCCCATACTCGCGCGCAGGCAGTTAAAAGCCGCAGCCACAATAAGAAAATCATGCTGAAATTTTGACGATCACGGGCAAGTTGCCCCCTAAATTTTCCGAACCCCGCCATTGAGCGGGGTTTTTTCATTGGAGCGCCGGATGGAAGCCCTAATCGGAATGCTGCTAGGCGGTCTGTTCCGTCTCACGCCAGAATTCTTGAAGTATGGCGATCGGCACCTTGAGCGCCGGCATGAGCTTGCGATGCAAGACAAGCAACTCGAATTCCACAAGATCGAGGCATTCCGTCCGGAGGCTACGGCCATGGAAGTGGCCAGCGCCCAAGCTTTTGCCGACATGCTGGAAAAGTCAGTCACCAAGCAATACAAAGCCGAGCCGGTACTAAGCCCGTTCGTGCGGCCAGTAGTGGCATTCACGCTTGTAGCAACCTACGTTACCGTGGTTCTAACCGGTGTTCGGACGTACAACACTGACGACCTGGGCTTATTGTCCGGTGTTCTCGCTTACTTTTTTGCTGATAGGACGCTGAAAAAGATATGATGTCGCCGGAAGATGCAAAGCCAAACCCGCATTTTGCAAGACCGCCGTATCGTGCTGAGGAATTTACGCCGGGCTGGGCTGGTGTGATGAACGCCAACGGATTTAACTGTCTGACGTTCCCGCATAAGCCCGGCGCGGTAATCACCAGCATCGAAAACGCGCGATTGATTGCCGACCGCTGGAACAGCGCATGACCGGCAAGGACATCGCCAAGATGATGGAAGGGTGCCACAAGAAAGTAGGCACCATGATTCACCCATACATCTGCCCGGCGAACTACCCGACGATTGGCTGGGGAAGGCTGCTGAAATCACTGGACCACCCGCCAATCACCCAAGAGCAAGCTGACGCCATGTTCGAAGTTGATTGGTCGAAACACCAAAAACAGGCATTGGCCGCGAGTCCGACGCTGGCAAACGACGATGTTCGGCTTGGGGCGATCACCAGTTTCGTCTACAACTTGGGCGCTGGGAACTATCAGGCGAGCACGCTCCGCCGCGCGGTGAATGCCGGTGATTGGCAGGAAGCCCGCTATCAAATCCGGCGCTGGAACAAAGGCGGCGGAAAAGTATTGCCTGGGCTGGTAAAGCGCCGCGCACTTGAGGCCGCACTTCTATGATTTTGACATGGCAGATCAGGCTTGCACTGTACGCAGTGGCGTTGGCTGGATTGATGGGATTGGGTTGGTATCTAAACCACGCCCTGAAAGCGCATTATCAAGAGCCGATCCTTGCCAAGCTACAAACCGCCGAGACGGAGCGCGACGGCTGGAAGACAGCCGCAGAGGACGCGGAAGCCAAACGCGCCGAACTCAACAAGAAACTTTTGGCAAGAGACGTTTTTGATAGAACAGTCCGCGCCAAGATCGAGAAAGTATCGAATGACCTGGAAGAACTCAAAAACAAACAGCCGGACGTCAAGACTTGGGCTGATAGCCCTATCCCTACTGACGTTCTCCGGCTGCGTTTCGACCAAACAACCACCAGTCCCCCAGGTGTGCAAGGTGGACGAAGCCCTGAAAACACGGGTGGAAGCCCCGGCCGGGCTGACGAACGGGGCGACGAATCAGGACATGTGGAATCGAATGCTGGCGCTGGAAGGCGCGTTAGAGATGTGTAACCAACGACTACAAGCGATCAAGTAACCATGCCACCAGACGACACAACCAGCTTTCGGTTATCTGCCGTCGAACGGCAACTTGAGAATCAAACCGAAGCCTTAAATAAGATAGGCGAAGCCATAAACCGCTTCAGCTTATTGGAAGAACGCCACTTGGAAACCCGTGGAGCACTTGAACGCGCGTTTACCTCGATTGCAAAAACGGATCACGCGGTTGACCAAATGGACTTGCGCGTTAACGCCATTGAACTGGCTATGCCGCAGCTTAAAGAAACGCGAAAGTGGGTAGTCACCGGCATTTTGGCTGGCATTGCAATGATGGGCGCAGCACTCCTTAAATTAGTTTTCGCCAGATAGGAAATCACATGAGCGATATCGAAACCCCACAAGGCGCGGACGCGGAAGCTGCGCGTCAAGAAGACGAGGCATTCACCAAGACATTCAACAACCGAATGGGAATCAAGTAATCCGATGGCAAGTACGACCAAATCCGCCAAAAAGGTAGGGAAAGCCAAGACTTCGCCTTCTACAAGGCGATTAGAGGCGAAAAAAACAGGGGCGGAAGGTAAGGATAAAGCCGAAAAGCGCAAAGTTGGTCGGCCAACATACAGAACGCAAGAAATGCTCAAGACCATCTGCGAGGGCATCGCAACGGGCAAATCAGCGCGAGCCATGTGTATTGAAGTGGGCATTTCGCAGCCGACGCTTTGGAAGTGGATCGGTGAAGACGCCGGGTTTTCTAAGCAATACGCGCGCGCGAAAGAAGATTGTGCCGATTATCTGGCCGCTGAGATCGTAGAGATTGCCGACGACGGCACCCGCGATTACACGGTGGACAAAGACGGTCGTGATGTTGTTGACCACGACCATATCGCACGCGCCAGACTCCGAGTTGACGCCCGTAAATGGTACGCTTCGAAACTGGCGCCGAAGAAATACGGCGATCGAACATTGCTGTCTGGTGATGAGGATTCGCCGCTAAAAGTGGAGGTCACGCGGATTGAGCGCGTGATTATCGATCCTGGCCACACTAAGGATTGAGACGCCGCGAGCGTTCGCACCATTACTAAAGCCAGCGCGTTACAAAGGCGCACACGGTGGACGCGGATCAGGCAAGTCACACTTTTTCGCTGAAATGCTCATTGAGTGTTCGGCCATTGAAAAGACCGACGCGGTATGCGTGCGCGAGGTCCAGCGCAGCTTAAAACAATCGGTCAAGAAGTTGCTTGAACACAAGATCGAAGCGTTGGGCGTGCAATCGTACTTTCGGGTGCTTGATACGCACATTGAGTCCAAGCACGGCGGTGTCATCATTTTCGAGGGCATGCAGAACCACACAAACGACTCGATCAAGTCGCTTGAGGGGTTTGATATTGCATGGGTGGAAGAGGCGCAAAGTCTCAGCGCGAGAAGCCTTGAGCTCTTGACGCCGACGATTCGTAAAAACGGCTCGGAAATCTGGTTTAGCTGGAACCCGCTAAACAAAACTGATCCGGTCGATATGTTTTTGCGTGGCGATCAACCGCCGCCCGATTCGGTGGTTGTCGAAGTCAACTATCACGACAACCCTTGGTTCCCGAGCGTGCTGCAAGCCGAAATGGAATACATGCGCGTCCGAGATCCCGACAAGTATCAGCATATTTGGCGCGGTCAATACGAGTCGGCAAGCGAAGCCAGGGTATTCAAGAACTGGCGGATAGAAGCATTTGAACGTCCAGCCGGCACGATTTACCGATTCGGTGCGGATTGGGGTTACAGCGTTGACCCTAGCGTGCTGGTCCGACTCAGCGTTGAAGGCAATCGTATCTACATCGACCATGAAGCGTATGTCGTTGGATGCGAGATCGTCAACTTGCCCGATTTATTCGACACGGTTCCCGAGTCGCGCAGATGGTTCATTACGGCAGATAGTTCGCGGCCGGAAACAATCAGCCATTTGCAAAAGCACGGGTTCCCGAAGATTGCCCCAAGCCAAAAAGGGGCAGGCTCGGTCAAGCAGGGTGTTGAGTTCATGCAGAGCTTCGACATCATTGTTCACCCGCGTTGCTTGCATGTAATTGACGAGTTGGGCGCCTATCAGTACAAGCGCGACCCAATGACGAACGAGATCATTTCAGTGTTACCGGACAAAAAGAACCACACCATTGATGCGATTCGCTACGCAATCGAAGGTGTGATGCGTGCCGCAAAAGCAAAGCAACCGCGAGCACCCCAATTCAACCGCATCAACGTCGGCGACAGTCGAGCAGGCTACTAACAGGACACAATGGACGAGCAAATCGAGTCACCGGAGAAGCAAGAAGAAAAACTTGACGTTTCGGTGATCAAGGACACGCTCGCCAAGAATTTGTGTGAGAAGTTCAAGAACTACGAGACCGACAAGCTCACGCTCGAGAATCGCTGGCTTGAGAACCTCAGAGCCTATAACAACAAGTACGACGCCGATACAGAACAGCGATTGGCCCAAAAAAAAGGCGCATCCAAGGTCTACATCGGCCTCACGCGCAAGTACACCGAAGGCTTTGCTTCAAGACTTGCAGCCGCGGCCATGCCGACTGACGGCAAGAACTGGTCATTCACGCACTCAGCAATCCCTCAGGTGGCGGAAATGGCTGGGAAGAGCGAAACACTTGGGCTTACGCAGGAAGGTGCAGAAGTCACAGCCGATGACTTGGCCAAAGCCACCAAAGAAGTCGCAGCCGAAGCCAGTAAGCGCATGGAGCGCGTGGTCGAAGACCAGATGGCCGAGTGTGATTTCAACGCCGAGCAGCGTTACATCATTGACGACGCTGCACTCTACGGCATTGGCATTCTCGAGGCACCGATTGTCAAGAAGGTGGCCAAGGTCAGCTACAAACAGGAAGAGGTCGCCGAGGTTAATGAAGCCGGCGAACAAACCGGCAACGTCAAGAAGGTCTATCAGGTCGAGGAAAAGAGCGAAACGCGGGTAAGTGTTGAACGCTGTTCGCCTTGGGACTTCTACTGGGATCAGACAGTAGAACGTCCAGACCAATTGCCCGACTGGTTCCGCGTCTACCGGCTGAATGCCAAGGAACTCCGCGATCTGGCCAAGCAAGACGGCATGGATCAGGCGGTGTTCGAGGAAGTTCTGGAAAAAGAAGGCGCTCGCCGGGCATCAGCGACAACCAACTGGCAAGAACAGATGCGTGCCATTGTGGGTGCGAGCTCCAGCGTTGCGCCGTACCTGGTCAAGAAGTATGTCGGTCCCATCGGCAAGGATGAATTGCTCGCATGTGGATGTCCGACCGAGCTCGAAAAAGAATTGTGCATTGTATGGTTGATTAACGACAAGGTTGCCAAGATCGAGCCCCTGCTGGTCAAAGCCGGCTGGCACTTGAACGTATCGGTGTTTGCACCCTTCCCTGATGGTGTTGGTTTGTGCGGGTATGGCGTGCCCGACTTGTGTTCTGACCCAGCAAGAGCGGTGAATGCGGTGGCACGGGCGATTCTGGATCACTCCCGCGAAGCCGCTATCCCGATGCGGATTATCAACACGGGCTTGATTAAAGGGGTGGACGGCACCAACGACTGCTACCCCGGCAAGGATTGGGAGTCGACTGAGGATATTCCGGGTCAAGACTTATCGAAGGCACTGATCAACGTCGTGACACCGGTGAACTTGCAGGCTTTCTACTCTGCCTACGAAATGTTCTATCGGTTGATGGACGATGTAACCATGCTCCCGCAGATGTCGCAGGGCTTTGAGTCATTCAGCCCAACGACCGCGCGCGAGGCCACAATCCGCGCCAACGCTGCCAACGAAACGCTTCGCCGCATCCTGAAACGGTATGAGGACAACGTGATGGACCCAGTAATCACGCGGTTCTATCACTGGAACATGCAGTACAACGAGGACGAATCAATCAAAGGTGACTTTGAAGTTGTGACCAGCGGTGTTGCGGCATTGATGGAAGCCGAGTCACAAGGCCAGTGGTACACGCAGATGCTTGGCTATGTGATCAACCCACAGACCGCCGGCTACTTCAAAGCCCGGAAGTTCTTGGAAGGCATGGCCAAAGGCCAACGCATCAACCCTGAAGACGTACTGGCAGACGAGGCCGATGTCAAGAAGTGGCAAGAGTCCATGGCGCAACAGCAATCACAAGCCGCACCAGATCCTCGCCTTGAAATCGCCAAGATGAACAACGAGACGAAGGCGAAAGAGATCGAGTCGCGTGAGCGTATCGCGGCATCGCGGGATGAATTGCTCAAGATGGTGAGCGAGGCAGAGTACGCGCTTCAGTTGCAAAGCATGGAGTCGACCGACAAAACCGCCGTGATGGGACTGCAAACGCGACTTGCGGAACTGCGTCAGAAGCTCGACAACGACAACCGCAAGCACGCCATCGAGCTTCAGGTTGAAGCGCCTAACCCACGGCTCGCATGATTGAGTACAAGAAACTCGCCGAGGCTTATCAGGCCAAGCGTGAGCGTTTACAGAAACAAGCCGAATCCCCCGAGCTCACCGACGCACAGCGCACCTACTACGCCGGCCAGTTGTGGATGCTTCGCTGGGTGATCGAACTACCAACCAAAACAGGTGACGCAAGCAATGAGTGATTACGATACAACCGCAGATTCAAACCCAACCGTAGAAGCAACACCCGAGCCCGTAGCAGAATCCACATCGACCGAAGAGCTTGCAGCACTCTTCAAAGAAGCCGTCGGTGATGATTCTGGTGCGAAAGAGACGACCGAAGCAGTAGTGTCCGAGGAAACTCCGGCACGCGCAACGGCGGAGGCTCATCAACCCACAGAGGACCCAAAGGATCGTGAAATTGCGGAACTCCGCAATCGTCTCGATGGTGTCATGCCGCGCTACCACGCCTTGCAAAAGGCCAACGAAGCGCGCATGGCAGAAGAGAAATCAGGCCGACAAGCTATCACTGAGAAGGACGCCGAACTGCTGGACGATTACGGCGAAATTGGCGGTGTGATTCTCGACTTGAAGAAGCAGTTAGCCGCGTTGCAGCAACAAGCGTCAGTCTTACCAGAAGTCCATGCCGAAATCGAAGCAGCGAAAGAGAAACGAGAACTGGCCGCGGAAGCCGCTGCGTTCAACGCTACTCGAACACGCCTCACCGAACTCGGACATGCGGACTTTGTGGAGGTCAGCCGCTCTGCTGGCTTTAAGGAATGGGTAGGAAAACTACCACCGGAAGACCGCAGGGAGCTTGAATCAAGCAACAGCCCCCGCGTCTATGCCGGATTCCTTTCAGACTACAAGGCAACGCTCAAATCTCTACCATCCCGAACGACTGCCGACATCCGCGCCGAGCGTGAAAGACGCATCGCCAACGCGACCACGGTTGACTCCAAACCAAGCGGGGCTTCCGCATCCAACGAACGAGAGTCCGTCTGGAAGCGTGCCTTCAATTCTTGAAGTCTTTTAGGAGAACACCATGAGTTTCAATACGTATTTACAGAGCCAAGCACGGCTCAACACCTACGCAGAGGCGAAAGCCCTCAAGCGTGCAATGCCGTTCGAGTGTTTGTCGATGTTCGGTTCGGCACGTATGCTCCCAAGCAACTCGACCGACAACATCACCTTCCGCCGTGTCAACCCGTTCCCCGTCGCTACAACCCTGACCGAAGGGTTGGTTCCAAGCAGCCGCACGCTGACCAAAACGAACGTCGCGGCGACGGTATCTGAGTACGGCGACCTGGTTCGCTTTACCAATCGTGACTTTGATCTTTCGCCAGAAGAAACGGTGAAGGAAGCCTCAGAAGCGTGCGGCGATCAGATCGTTGAAACCCGCGAAAACGTCCTTTGGAACGTCTTGCGTGCTGGTACAGCCGTCGGTTATTCCAACGGTTCGGCTCGCAACACGACCAACACGACCATCACTGTCAACGCGATGGATGCTGCTGTTCGTGTCTTGGAAAGCAACCGCGCCAAGAAGATCAGCAAGAAAGTCGCCACCGATGACTCGTTCAACACGGTCAACGTGCGCCCGAGCTACATCGCCTTCTGTCATACCGACATGAAGCGTGACATTCAGGCGTTGGCCGGCTTCCTTGATGCAAAGGACTATTCGGACTTGGTGCATCCCGAAGAGTTCGGTGCACGCGGTCACGTTCGTTTTGTGACCTGTCCGCACTTCGAGGCATTCTACGCCGCTGGTTCCGGCACCATCAACGGTATGAAGCAGACCGGTGCAAACACCGACGTCTACCCAATCGTGATCGTCGGCGAAGAGGCTTATGGCCACGTTACCGTCCGCGGTAAAGACGGCATGCTGTCTGGTGCTGCGCTCAAAGTTCTCCTGCCAAACAAGCTGGACTCGGGCAACCCGCTCGGTCAATTCGGCTCGGTCGGCTGGAAGGGCTGGTTCACGGCTCTGCGCTTGAATGAAGCGTGGATTTATCGTATCGAAACCTGTGCAACTGCACTTTAATCGGAGCCCAACATGTCTATTCTTAACGAATTCACATCAACACAACTGCGACAAGCCTTGGGGAACCGGGTTCTTACTCTTCCGGTTTTGGCAATCAACGCCGCGGCCGCAGCAACAATCAGGACCACCAACGCGGTCGTGTTCAGCCTCGACGGGCAAATCTACACCCGCGCAGCACTTGCGGCGGTTGCCCTCGCGGTCAATACGACGTTGCAGCAAAAGACGACGTACCAACAGGGGTTCTACGTCCAGCCAGTGTCAACCACAGTGTATTACACAGTGGTTCTAAGCACATCGTCTGGTACCGTGAACGTCATTCAAGGAACGTACCTCAATCAGCCGTTCCAAGGCGCTGGCGCAAATTTCGGTACTGGTGAAATTCCAGATCCGGACGACTATGCGTTTGTGGCGATTGGCGGTATCAAGATCGTCACTAACAGTGCAACCACATTCACGCCAGGTACAACGGCGTTGGATGCGGCCGGTCTGACGGTGACGTATCGTGACTACAACGGTATGGTTCCAGCAGTCGCTTGGTAATTCCCATCGTAGTTTGATGGACAACAGCCCCCTCTTCGGAGGGGGTTTTTTATTGGAGGTCCAAAATGTCAAAACCAGTTGGAGTATCGGTCAATGGTGCTACCACGACGACCATCTACGAAGATGGTGAGAGCGTGCAACACCACCAGTCAGTCGAAGTTGCCGAGGCGTATGCCTTGAGCGTGAACGCATTGATTGAAGGTGACGTTGAAGGTGACGACGAATGAGTGGCAGCGCGCAGAAAGAGACAAAGGTAGCAAAAGCTGCGTCTACCGATAAGCCTTACGCCAAGATCATGTTCCAAGGGTCAAGCGATCCATCGGCAACCGATCCGGTCTATTGGGCAGTAAACGGTGAGAAGTTTCTGGCGCCGCGTGAGAAAGAGCTTGTCGTGAAGTACGACGCCATTTCTCACCTGATGGAGCCTGAATTTCGCCCGAAAGCGGTTTACAACCCGCGCACCGGTGGCACACACATTATCAATCAGAAGGTGGCATTCAATCGTCCGCAAATCCTTGAGCGTTTGAGTGTCGAAGACGCCCAGCCGTACTTGCAAGAGCAGGCGGATGCTGCCAAACAGGAACGCGAAAACCTGAAGCTGCGTGAAGCGGAACTGGCGCAGGAATGAACTTCCTTGCATTAGCACAGAGGGGATCGTTTGAGGCGGGGCTGCAAGGCCCCGGCCCCTCTGCCGTCGAGTCTCAAGTCAACATGAATCAGCATTTCATCGACTGGACTCGCCAAGCGTGGATCGATATTCAGCGCGCACGCGACTGGTCTTTTATGAAGAAGAAAGCCGTGTTCAACACGGTTATCGGTGACAACGAATATACGTTGGGCGACATCAACGTGACGGACTTCCGTAGGTGGCTGGATCTCAAAGGCAAGCAAAAGATAGGGGAAACGGCGGCTGATGAATCCCCGTTGACCTGGTACACCTTTGAAGAGTTTGAATCGATCTACGGGGTTGGCACACCATCGGCCACACGCCCGACCATCGTAACCTGGTCGGATGACAACCTCATCACATTCAACACTCTGCCGGACAAGGTTTACAGCGTAACGTTGCCTTACATCAAAGCGCCGCAAGTGTTTGAAAATTCGGCCGACGAGCCGACCGGCCTAGACGAAGACTTGCATATGATCATCGTGTGGAAGGTGCTTGAGTCCTACGCGCTGTTTGACCAGGCGCCTGATGTGATAGCGAGGTATCAGTCGCACTATCCGCAGATGTTCACCAATATGCGCGAGCGATACCTTCCTAAGACTCGCATCGTTCCTTCCGCGCTCGCATGACCATTCAAACCAGCATCTTTAGTTGTCAGGGCGGGCTAAATACAGAATCGCCCCCGCTATCCTTACCCACAGGCTCACTTGTCTACTGTGTGAACTTTGAAAGCGGATTGTCTGGCGGCTACAAGCGGATGCAGGGGTATCAGGCATTCGATGGAAGATCAAGCGGGACAGTGTTAGCGGTTCCCGGCGAAGGGCCCGTTCGTGGTATTTGGTTCTACAACGATAAGGTGCATGCCTTCCGCAATGCGGTAGGCGGCGCTACATGCGCCATGTTCGACTCAAATGCCGGTGGCTGGACTTCCAGAAAAACCGGACTGACGGCAAACGGTACTTACGAATTCTCGAGCTACAACTTTACCGGCGCACTCTCCGAGAAAAAAATGTACGGCGTTTCGGGTGTGCATAAAGGTTTTGAGTGGGACGGCGTAACTTGGAAAGACATTACAACTGGTTCCGTGCCAGATAAGCCAGAGCACATTGCAACGCACAAGAATCATCTGTTCTATACGTTCGGCGCAAGCCTGCAAAACTCCGGTATCGGCACCCCTGACACTTGGACACTCCGAGCCGGTGCTTCCGATATCGGCATTGGTGAATCAATCAAAGGCCTACTGAGTTATCGCGGCGATACCCTAGTGGTATACGGCCAGAACAAAACGATGATGCTATACGGATCATCGAATTTGAATTGGGAACTCAAAACGCTGTCAAGCTCTGGCGGCGGTATCGCTCGCTCGCAGTCTGAGATTGCTGGTGACGCCTTCATTGCGTCAGAAAACGGGCTGGTTAGCCTCGCTAGTACACAAAATTTTGGCGATTTTGTGACGGCGGTAGTTTCTAAGCAGATCAAACGCTTGTTCCCCGGCAAGAGCGCGCTGTTTTCGTTGGTTGTCCGCAACAAGCAGCAGGTTCGCGTCTACTTCGACAACAAATCAGTTATTACGGCAACGGTGGTTGACGGGCAGAACGGTAAGGCGATTGAGTACACGCGCCAGATTCTTGACCACCAGTTTACTTGCGGTGTTTCGGCTATTGATTCTACCGGCACCGAAGTTATTTTTGCCGGCGCGGAAGATGGGTTCGTTTACAAGCTGGATACGGGCACCAGCTTTGTCGGTAATGCCTACACATCGGCCTTGCGACTTCCATTTAACTACCTGAATGGAATCTCACAGAAGAAGCGCATGCGAAAAGCCCGTTTAGAGCTTGATGCACCGGCAGCGTTTTCGTTCAATTTTGGCATCGACTTCAACTACGGCGCGACCGAACCTGCCAACTATTCAAGCCAGCAGGCTATGGCGGGCGGGGCGCTTTATGGCGCGTCTGAATACGGGTCTGCCATATATGGCGGTGGAATGTCGGGTTTGTGTGAAGTGAATGTTCAAGGCGTCGGGCAAAGCGTTTCAATGTTGGTATCGCACACCAGCGCAACAGATGCGGCATGGACACTTAACAACGTGATACTCGAATACAGCTTAATAGGAAGACAAAAATGAGCTACGGATTTACGTACACAACTCGCTTGGATGGGCAGGTTATTTTTGCCTCTCACTTAAACGCGCTTGGTGCGGCGACGGATGCAGGGTTTGCGGCAGTCGAAGCCGCTTTGCTGGATAAGGGCGCGGCATCCGGCCAACTCTGGACAGGCACGCACAACTTTAGCAACGGACTGGCGGCGGCAACCCCGGCGTCTTCCGTGGTTGGTACGGAAGTCGTTAATGCGGCATGGGTGATTGCCAAGATCGCATCTGGCCCAGCCGAAAACTTTGGGGGCTTCCTGAAAGCCTCATCTGACATCAATGGAGGTATGTAATGGCATCTAGCCCGTTTTTCACAAACCCGTTCGGAACGTCGGTATCGTTCACGTCGGCTGATACCACAGTCGCCAAAGTCATCTCGACATTCGGCGGCTTGGGCGGCAGATTGTTCAGCCTCTCTTTCGTGAATACGTCCGGCGTTGCACAGACCATGCAAATCTATCGGCGTGTCAGTGGTACGAGCTTCCTGATTGGCGAAGTGCCCGTAGCGATTGGTGCTGGTGTATCGGGTGCTGCCCCCGCAGAGTATGTTGCACCTGCATTCATTCCGGCGTTATCGAATATGCCAGCCTTGCTCGACGGCATCCCGTTCGCGCCTGCTGACGGGGTTTGGGCGTCAGCGAAAACGACCATCGCCGCCGGCGCGGTTCATGCGTCACTCGTCGCGGGTAACGGCTAATGAGCATCCTATCTTCTGCCCTTGCCGCGCTGTCATTGTGGACGGGCGGTGTTCGCCCATTAAATTGGCCAAAGCCGATGCCCGTCAAGTGTGCGTCACCTGCCCCGCCGGTTGCATCATTCCCCGATTTGCTGAATAACGACGGATCGTATTTTTTGTACAACGCAACCACACTTTCGTTGCTGCGATACAACTCTGCCAACACGTTAGTTTGGACGCTCGCCCCCACCGAGCTAAACGCATCCTGCACGGGGATTTTGGCGGTTTTCCCGGATTACGCCAATTCGCGCATATATGTTTTTGGCACTAACGGCGGCACAACAACCTACTTTGGGTTCACGACCATAACGGCAAAGTCATACACCCATCGCGGCACAAGCACGATTACGGCGTCTGGCCCGTATTTTATGGACAGGCGCAGCGACGGCAATTTTCAGGTTTATGGAGTGAATAACGGAAACATGGTTCAGCAAACGCTGACAGAATCGACGGGCGCAATCGGCGCACAAACGCCATTTACTCTCGGCGGGATGGCAACGAACATACTCCAAAATGTATCTTTATTTGCTAATGGCGCGTTGTCTTTCTATATGACGGCAGACGCGACCGCGCTTTTTAGTTTAACGGCTTATCCTTCGCACGTTACAACGTCGGCGTATCACTCTGGCGGGGAAATTGTGCTGAATATTTGTCGCGGCGGGAATCGGAGGGCGATTGGAATTAGCGCGACCAATCTAGGCGGTCTTACCGGGCTAATGGAATCGTCTACCACCGCAGGCTTTGCGCTAGGGGCACAACCGAATGGCCCGCAGGTTTCTCTCGTTTCGGGTGGGCTTATTTCTGGCTCAATTACACCAATCCCGCGAGATTTTGACCGCGCCGAATTTGATGCGTTTATTTACCGCTGCGCCGACATGATGGGGCTGCCACGATGAAAAAGATTCGCTTTGCTGAGACGTATCAGGACGGCGTAATTGTCTACCCCGATGACACATCGAAGTTCTCAAACATCACCGCAACGGGCGGTTTCGTCTACGCGGCGTATTCAGGCGAGCTCGATTTAACCGAGGCCGAAAAGCCATACGCGGGTTCGTGGGTTATCGAAGTTCCAGCATATCTCCGTCGGTTCGACTGGCTTTGCGAAAAACCAAAGCAAGCCGAAATCGCTTGTGACCCGCACCCTATTTGCCAGGGGATGATGTCACTGGCGTTATCCCGTGTTCGAGAGGGTATCGATCTCAAGTCGGAGTCTTTACCCCTCTACCTCGCCCAACTGGTCAAACTCGGCAAGATCACCGAAGCCGAAGCCGCGCTCATCCCGTCGACGCCACCGCTTGCGGACGAACTTTTCAAAGGAGCCTAGATCATGCCACGCTCAATTTTGGACATGACGGCTGATGAGCCGATGGAAAAACTTTCAGCCGGATCGGTGATAAAAAAGCCTAGTCTTTTAGATACCGGACCAGGCGGCACGCCCGAAAATGTGGGCGAGCTTCCGACACCAAGCAGCACGCAAACTGTATCGCGCGCATGGGAAGCCCCGCAAGTTACTTCCGATGGCTTGGTCTACAAGCCACCCGTCTATGACAACCCAAACCTTCAGTACGAGCGCAATGAGGCTGAACCAGTCGGTAGCCCGTGGCAGTTTAAGGACGTTCTGACCGATGGCCGTATCGATATGGCCGAACGTGCGCGCCGTGTTGCGCCCAATTCGTATCTTGACGTTAATGGCAACGTCAACATTCGAGGCGTAGGCACGACGCCAGAATGGACGTCAGAAATGGGGCGTTTCCGGTATGTTCCCGGAACGGCAGAAAATGCGGCATTAGGCGGCGGGCTTTCTAACTCAATAGAAGCCCCCGTAAAAAGAGATCCAAACACAAATCTCCCTATCAACGCCAGCACCGGTCTACCAGTCGGCACACAACCCGGCCCCCCCGCGCTCCCAGCGCCAACAAACTTCCGTGGCCGAACGATTACAGGCGCATCCGGCCAACTCCGTCAGGTTCGCGCCGATGGCGCAATCCTAGACGCACAGGGCAACCCACAGGGCGACGGCACAGGCAATCTGTTGAACTTAGGTGAAGACGGCACAATCACCGCCGGCGGAAAGCCTTGGGGCTACGTTCAAGCCAACGGACAGGTTCGCCAAGGACTTCGACCAGCCGCAGGCCAAGCTGATCCGAAAATGGGCACCGGGCAAGACTTCCGCGGTCGCACCATCATTGGTTTATCTGGTGTTCCCCGTCAGGTCGATCAACAAGGCCGCATCCTGACAAGCGCAAGCGGCGGGTATCAGTTGGCCGAAGACGGCAGCGAGCTAATCGTCGGACAAGATGGGAAGATCACCGCAGGCGGGAAACAGTGGGGCTATCTGGACGCGCAGGGCAAGGTGTCAAAAGGCGCCGCTCCCGGCAGCAATACTCCCGGCCCCAGCACTTCCATTGCCACCCAATCTGGCCTAATTTCACCGGAAATGCTGGTGGAAAACCGTATCGCCAATTTGATGCGTTCCGGCAACCCGCTTCTCGAACAAGCTCTGACCCGCGCCAAACAGATTGCCAACGAGCGCGGCACGTTGAACTCCTCAATGGCCGCACAGGCCGGCACGGAAGCCATGCTTTCCGCCTCTCGCGAGATCGCAACGCAAGACGCCAACACGTTCAAAGACGCTGCGTTGACTGAGTACAAAGCCAGAATCGAACAGATCATGCAGGATAAAAGTCTGTCGTCGGCGGAGAGAGAGAGCGCCTTGCAACGTGCATTCCAGAAAAGCGAAGGCGCTTTGAATCGAACGTCGGCGGAGAAAGAGAATGCTTTACAACGGGCATTCCAGCAAAGCGAAGGCGCTTTGAATCGAACAGCGGATGTAGATGCGCGAGAGTTTCAAGCCAGAATCCAACAGATCATGCAGGATAAAAGTCTGTCGTCGGCAGAGAGAGAGAACGCCTTGCAACGTGAATTCCAGAAAAGCGAAGGCGCAGCACAACGCCTATTCCAAGGCGACATGACGCGGGAAGGCTGGCGGCTAGACTCTGAGAAAGACACGCTTAACTACCAGCGCAACATTGCCAACTTTGAGCGACAAATCGCCGCAACGAAAGACGAAGGCGACCGCAATTTCTTCCGTACCATGCAGCAAAACTACAACCAGTCGATTCTGGCGTTGCAGCTCGACCCCAATATGACGCCGGAACAACGCTCTGCACAGATCGCCGCGATGAATTCTATTTTTGCAGGCTTCACTTACAACGGCGCATTCTTGAACATGGTGAAACCTGCCGGTCAAACGACAACAGGAACCGGCGAGAACACGGGAACATCGGGTGGCGGATCGGGTGGCGGATCGGGTGGTACGGATAGCGACAAGAAGTGACCTTGACCGCCTAGTAGAGCTAGGCTGGCAGGCGCACGCAGCATCGAACAATCAGCACCTTCCAATCTCGGAGGACGTATGGCGCAAAACCATCAGCGCCATGATGCTGCGGCCATGGGAAAACATCGTGCTGATTTCAGACGATGGGTTTTTACTTGGGACGCTTGCGGAATACCCCTACGCCGCAGCTAAATATGCCATAGATGTGGCTTTCTACGCGCAAGGTTCTGGCCGGTCGCTACTGAAACACTTTCAAGCGTGGGCGAGGCGCAAGGGCGCAAAGGAAGTGGTTATCGTTAACTCGTTCGGCCAAAGCCGGACAGACAAATTTTTACAAGCAGCCGGGATGCAAAACGTCGGCGGAATGTATGTGCTGCGACTAGGAGAAGAGTTATGAGCAAGGCAATAAAGAGTGTTGGCAACGCAGTAACAAAAGTGTTCAAAACTGTTACCAACACCGTAAAAAAAGTCACCAAATCGAATGTCGGCAAAGCCTTGTTAGGCGCAGCCGCTATCTACTTTACCGGCGGTCTTGCCGCTGGTTCTTTTGCGCCGTCAGCGGTCGGCGCACAGTTAACCTCATGGGTAAGTACAGGGGCGAACGCAGTAGGGAACTTTGCAAACTCATTGTTTGGTGGAGGTGGCGCAGCCGCAGCCGGAACTACGGCAACATCGGCAGCCACGGGGGCAACCACAGCCGCATCGGGACTAGGCGCAGCAGGGACAGAGGCAATATTTGCAGCCGGTGCGCCGAGTACGTTGGGATCGGTTGCAGCAGCCGCAGCACCAGCAGCGCCAGCCGCTGTCGCTAATCCGTCCATCTTCTCGCAAGCCTTGACCGGATTTAGCAAGCTCCCGGCAACAACACAGTTTATGGTCGGTAACGCAGCAATGCAAGGGTTTGGCGCAGTCGCGCAAGCGCGCCAGCAGCAGGCGATGATAGACGAGCAGCGCCGTCAAGAGGAAGCCAGAAAGGGCAACTACACGCCGGTTGCATTGGAGCCTTACCGTCCACAGTCTATTTATTCGAGAGTCGGGGGGTAGCATGCAAGCCGGGATGAAAATGGAGTCACCAAGCGAAGAGGCAATGGAGCCAAATCAATCGCCCGAAGATATGCCCAACGTCTCACCAGAAGAGCAAGGGGTCTACGACAAACTCTCCGTCGTTTGCCTGGACATGGTGTATGGCGAGAAATATCGAGACTCATTGATCAAGGTGCTGATTGGCGGTAAGGCTGATATGGTGAAGACCATCGGCATGCTCGCCGCCAATATCGTCAAGGCGGCAGTATCAGCTATGGGCGATGAAGTCGATCCAGAAATTATCTTGCAAGTTGCCGCAAACGAATTGATACCGGCCATTGTTGAGCTTGCGGAAATGGCGAAGTTGACCAACAACGCCGAGCAGTTGACCCAAGATGCGCTGTTTGAAGGCGTCAAGCTTTTCGGCGAGCGCGAGATACAAGATGGCAAAGTCACGCCTGAAACGATGGCCGAGGCCAAAGATTTGATGATGCGGGGGCAGACACCTTGGAAGCCCAATCGTAAACAACGCCGCGAAATGAAGCGTCGCGGGATTATGGAGAAGGTGCAGGCATGAGTCTCTTTTCGACATTCGCTCTCGGTGCCGCGCAGGGTGCCGCACAGGGGTTAGTACAGGGTGCAGTATCGCGCATGCAGATGGATATGGACGAGGCAAAAGCCAAAATCCAAGAGGCGCGTGATCGAACAATGATGGAGATGCAGCAAAAATTCCAACGTGAAAGGGCCGCTGATAACCAGATGTTCCAAGTCACGCGGGAAGACGAAAACCGCCGCTTCCAAGAGCAACAAGCAAGCGAAGCTCGTAACTATCAGGCGATTGAGCGCGAAAACGACCGCTCTTATCAGTCGGGTGAGAAAGAGAAAGACCGGACGCATTCAAGCAGACTCAACCGCGAGAACATCGAAGCTGGAAAATACCAGTCGAAAGCCAACCTTGCTTCTCGTCTCATTACCGGCAACGACGGTTCGCTGTATACGATGGATGAAAACAACGTCGCCCAGCCAGTCCGTACGTCCGACGGTTCACAAATCCGTTCCGCTAAAAATCTGTCAGAAACGGACAAAATGGAGCTGACCAGCATCCGCAGCCAGATCCAAGCTCTGATGAGAAATCAGCCAATGGGCAAAAAAGGCAAGGAAGACTATGACCGCCAGTTGCAAGAACTCCGCAGCGCAGAAGCGCGATTAACCGGACGTTCACCAGCATCCGCCGCACCGTCATCGACCGATGATTTCTTGAACTCCGTGCTGGGAGCAAAGAGATGATCACTTGGCAACAAGTTGTCACCTCGCCACGATTCCAGAAACTTTCCGAACCAGAAAAGCGCAAAGTCCAACAGAGTTTCTTTGACCAGTACGTTGCACCGGTCGCAGCCGAGAATGGCTACGATCTTGAACAGGTCGGAAAACAGTTCAATGAGCGTGCGACTTCGCTTTGGTACACGCCGCCGGAGCCGGTCGAAGTCAACAACGCTTTCGAGCCTGCCGCTGATAGCGGTTCAACATCCGCACCAGCCGCGCCTAAACGCACATGGACAGAAGCCGCGACCGACTTGCCAAAAGACATCACCGCTGGCACGCTGGAAATGGCCGCTGGTGTCGCTGGTCTTGGCCGTCGCCTACTTGCCATGCGCGAAGACCGCAACAACCAAGCAATGCGCGAGGAATACGGCACAACTACGCCTCTGGCAACATCTGCGTTGGTCGAATCGAAGCCGGGCGCATTCGAGGCCGCCGCCAAGGGCACGGCAGACGTTATCCGTGAAGGCCAGTCCGATAAACGCCAATGGCAGCGTCAACAGTTACAAGACGCACCAGGCGCACTAGAAGCCGCCTCGTTCCTAATTTCCAACCCGACCGCACTGGTCAGCCTTGCCGCAGAGTCAGCGACCAGCATGTTTGCCGCTGGCGGTTTAGGCGGAGCGTTGGCCAAGGGCGCCTCAATGGCTGGCGCATCACAAGCCGCAACCAGCACGCTTGCCAAAATTGGCGCGATGGTGGGCGAAGGTGCATTATCCGCCGGAACGCTCGGTAACGATATTGAAGACCTGCTAAACAAGCAAGGCATCACCGACCCGGCATTACGCAAGTCGGCAATAGATATCGCAAACACCGCTGGCGTGGTCACCGGCTACCTCGGACGGATCGGATCCGGTGTCGAAGTCATGCCCTTTATGCGCGAGTCAATCAAGGAGTCGTTACTCAAAGCCATACCAAAGGCGATGAGCAAAGAAGCCGCAGAGGAATTTGTACAGTCTTACAGCGAGACAGTCGCCAAGAACCTCGCACTTGGGCAAGCTGGCGCGACCGACGAATCAGGCAAGGCAATCACCAACCTCACACAAGACGCGACCAAACAAGGTGTAATCGGCGCAATGGCCGGTGCCGCGTCCGGCGGCGCAATGCCGGTCATCTCCAGCGGATTAGATCGTCTTCAACCAACCAATCCCATTCCCGGCGAAACCGGGCAGCCAGACCAAATCCCACCACTGGCACCAACTCCCAATACCCCCCCTGTATTAACTCCCCAAGCCGCCGCGCAAGAGATTCTGAGTCAACCATCAGCCTCGACCGTTCCGCTGACTGGCGACCTCAAGGCCGACCTCGACGCGATCAACAACGCGCCAGTCACGCCGCTGGAATCCCTTGCCGCCGCATTCAAAACGGCCAAACTCAATCCCATTGAAGATGTCGGACTCTCCGAGGTTCCCAATGCAACCGAAAATGCAGCCCAGCCAATACCCGTTTCAACTTTTGCCAGACCCGCCGGGATCCAGGCCGATAATCTGGTCAACGCCGGAAATAATGCGCCTGCTCGGATTGACCCCGCCACGGTTGAAATTCTTGCCACCGCCCCCGCCGTTGAAGGAAGTCCACTTCCAGCCAATCAAACGCAAGCGGGGCAGGCCGCGCAAGGAGCCACGGACAACGCACGTCCCCTGGAGTCAGCGAGCCAGAATCAGCCGATAGCAAACTCATTTAACGACGGGGCTTTCCAAGCAATTTTGCCTGAAAACGCACAGCCAGCGCAGGGTTTAGACGAAAAACAAAAAAATACAACTAAGGAAAAATTCAAGTCTGATATCGTCGCCATTGCAGAAAAGGCGCGATTGCAGGCCGCACAAGATGGTGCAGCCGCATTTGAAAGCGGTGCGGAACGTCAACTACCGGAAAAATACGCGAGTCGATTTAGTTCACCCGCAGGCCAAGCGAGAGGGAAGGCATGGTTCCAAGGATGGGATCAGGCAAATGCCGAGAAATTGGCGGTGGGGCGGAATGTTGCAGCCGGGAATGCCGGGGCTAATCCTGTCGCAGTTGATGGGGCAGAAACTAAGACAAATGGAACACCGAGCGTTACTCTGAGCGTTACACCGAGCGTTACACCGAGCGTTACTCCGAGCGTTGAACAGACAAGCAATGTCGCCGGACGGCAAGACGTTTCAGATAGCCCGACCGCCGTACAAGTTCAATTCCGCGACTACCAAACCAAGACCGGAATAAAGCAGTTCGACAATAAAGGCAAAGCGCAAGAGTATCTTGAAAAGAACCTTCCACTAACCAAAGGCGGGAAAAACAGCCTTGTTGGGTTCAAGCCGCGTCAGGATGGCAAGAAGTGGGTACTGTCCAAAGTTGTCAAACCGAAGTCCGAAGCCCAACTCAAAGCCCAAGCGCAGCAGAAGATAGATTCCGTCACCCCATACCCCGCGCGCGATAACCTTTGGACCGCCATTGCGAAGCTAGGCGGGTTGAATAAAAAAGAAGCCGTTTCAACCTGGGACTCCGACCCTAGGCAATACCGGGCCTCTCATGTTTGGAATCGCCCCGTTCTTAGCGCAGTCTATGTTGACAAAGACGACCAACAGCGCGGACTTTCGTTGGACGACATGGGCCAAAAATTGGCCGAGCTAGGCTATCTACCAAAAGACGAAAACGGCAAATACGACCTCGCGGATTTTGAAGAAGCCTTTAAAAATGGTGACGAGCACTACACACCAACGGGGCATGAGCGCCGCGCCGCACTATCTGAGGATGCCCGGTATCAGGAAGAAGCAGCGAAGTACCGCGAATCTGCCACCGATGCTGTTGAAGAAACGCCAGAAGCCGAAAACCTTGATGCCGACACCCTGGACGCCGCCATTGAAATGGCTGACGATTTGGCGGATGATGTGTTCCTTGGAAGAGGCAACATGACCGAAATCGATGCCATGCGCGCACTCGGTTTCACCGATGAGGAAATCAATGAAACTACAACAGCATACAATCAAGCGCGTCAAAGCGAGGCTAGAGAAACTACCGATCGAGAAGCGCCTGCCAGCCCTGAAAGCGGCGCTGGCACTAGCGAAGAAAGCCCGACAGAAGTAACCCCACAGACTCCCGCCGATGCGGGAGTTTCTACTTACAGCAACCAATTCACGAATGACGAAGACCGCGCCGATGCTGTTGAACCCACCCCCATGCAAGCCGCAGCCTTACGCGCTGCGGAAGCCATGCGTGTTGCCGCTGATGCGTTTACTATAGCAGCGCAGACACCAGAGCAGTTAGCTGAAATCGAAGCCAAAAAGAAAGCCGCCGAGGAAGCAAAGGCAAAAGCCGACCGCGAAGCCGCCGAGAAAGAAGCCAAAGATAACGAGCGCAAGACCGTACAGAGACGCATGGAAGGCGCTAACGCGGACTTCCAGCTAGGGCAGTCTGCCGAGGAAAATTTGAGTGGGCAACGAGGGATGTTTGACACTATTCTTCCCGCAAAATTGTTTCCTCGATTTGAGTTTCCGGCAGGCAAAGCCTACCCCGCCACGGCGATGGAAGATGCCAAGCGCATCTTAGGGATCAACGGTCGTTTCCCGATTAAGAGCGCAGACCTTGAACTAAACAACCCAGCGCGCATTGACCCCGCAACAGGGGTGATTGAATTTGACCCCAAGCAGATGGACTCCAGAAGCCATGCGGCACAAGCCGCTGCCGAGGAAATCCTGCACGCGATTGACCTTGTTGCGCCCAACACCACAATCAGCTCGACCAGTAAACGGTTGGGAATTGGCGGGGACATTCGCGCAGAGCTGACCAATCATTTCAATGAAAATGGAGAGTACAGAAATTGGCTTGATTACCCATTTCTCTTCCGCATAGACCTATCGGAAGACCGAATCAAAGCAGAACTTTTCGCGCGCATGGGTGTGGCGTACAATGGCGATCCTGACCTACTCAAACTCCACCTACCAAAAACCTACGAGGCGTTTCATGGACTATTCAACCTTATCCGAGAAAGCGGTAGTAGTGATGCGTACTTACGCAGATCGCTTCCCCAATTCGATGTCGCGCGAATCTTTTCTCGGAACCGGCAAACAGATGGCCAACGGCTGGCTAGACCCGGCGAAGATACTGGAAACGCTGGGGGACGGGACGAAGGAAGTGGACTGGAAAAGTTCTATCAAAGACTGGCGGACATATTCGACGGACGGCCAACAGGCCGCGTAGTCTCTCTCGGGACAATGAACACACAGACGCCCTCAAATGAGGGCGTTTTGTTTTCTAGGGGCCAATCCCCCCAATCCCTCGACCCCACCGACGCGAAAGCCGCCGTCGAAGTCATCAAATCAGAGTGGAAGAACGCCCCCAAGATCAACGTATGGGAATCGTTTGACCAAGCCCCTGCCGGACTACGCGACGAGATTGAACGCGCTGGCGCCCAAGATGCACGGGGCGCATGGCATGGCGGCGAGATCCACCTATTCCCGCAGAACATCCCGAACCTAGCCGTGCTTGAACGCACCCTTGTTCACGAATCCCGCCATGCCGGACTAGACGGAGTATTTGGCCGCGACCTGAATCCGGTGCTGATGAATCTGTACTTGAAGAACGCCGAGCTTCGCAGGGAAGTGAACGCGCTCCAAAAGAAAACCGGATTGAACACGGTCAACCAGATCAACGAAGTCTTAGCCGACAAATCCCTCGACTACGCCCAAAAACTATCCGGCTGGAAGCAAGTGGTCGGGAAGATGAAAGAGTGGTTCGAGAAGAACGGCTTTACCCGCCTTGCGGCAATGCTAGACGGGCCAACAGCCGACGAACTGGTGAAAGACGTTCTATACCAAGCCGAAGAATTTATCCGGTCTGGAAAGAAGTCTACGACGCTGACGGGTGGGGCGATGTTCTCGATGGGCACCACAAATCGGGTATACAATAGCAGCCGTGAAGACCTATCCAACTTCAACCGCTACGACGCTGCTAACGACAAACCCTCGCAAGCGTTACGTGACGCAATCAAAAAATTTGAAAAAGAAGCCCCCGGCTTTCAAATTGACCCGCTTGGTAACAGCCGCGTCATTGTCACTAGGCTCAAAAAAGACGACTTAGTTTCTTCTCTAAAAACCCTCAAAGAATTCGGTGACACCAATAATGTTGCAGTTGGCATTAGCTCAAAGACGGCCAACTACACCGATTTTCCAGAGTCAAGCGGTTTTCGTCCCTACATCCAACGTGCTGATGACGAAATAGGCGGACGCGTTTCATACGAGCACGACAGCAATCACTTTGCCAGAATCGTTGGAGTTTACGTTCCGATATCCCTCGAAGGCGAGGTGCGTTTCTCCCGCGCCCGCGACGACGATCTAAAGTCTGCCAACGCCGCAGCAGAGTACGGTATCGCCAAAGTCACCCGCATGGCGCTTGGCCAGAAGATGATCAAGGAGATTGTCAGCAATCCCGGCCAATTCAATGTCATCAACAAAACGCTGAACACCCAACTTCACAAAGCCCTGAAAAACAAGGAATTTGGCAAAGTGTTTTGGGCGGGTCAGCAGTTTATGGAGGACGTTTCGCAGCTTGCTTCCCAGGCCGCCGAACTGGCCCCCGAAATCCTGCCGAACTACGGCAACATCAAGAATCTTGGCATGGCTTTGCGCGATACCGTAAACCCGCTGAAATCTCGCCAGCGGAACAAGGACATTAAAGCTGCCGGTGCTGCGATATTCGACGGTACCATGGAAGGCGGTGGGAACCCGCTGGAAGGCCGGATATTCACAGACAAGGAGTTATCCGACGCCAAACTCACGCCAGAGGCGATTACATTCTACAAACAGGCAAGACAGGTTATTGATAAGTCTCTCGATGACCTTTCAATGTCGGAAGTCGTGAGAATGCTTGGGGAGCGCGTGAAGATCGAACCGGCGATGATGGAATTTTTGAAGTCGAATCCAAACCAATTCCGGGCTGGACTCTTGGACGCCATAGCCACGGCGAGAGAAAACGCCGCGCCAGAAATGGTGCCGGGCTGGAAAGACATCGAGAAGCGTGCCCAAGAAACATTCCAGCACGCCGACGCCCTAAAAGCGGCTGGTTACGCACCGTTGATGCGTTTCGGGAAATACTTTGTGACCGTGCGGGACGAAGGCGAGACAATCTACCGCGCCCACTATGAAAACCGTCTCGACCTGAATGCGGCAATGGCAGAACTCAAGGCTAAGTATCCGCGCTCAGAAGTCTCAAAAGGCACCATCAGCGAAGAAGACTTTAAGTTGATGAAGGGCATGACGCCAGAAACGATCATGCTCTTCGCTGAAAAACTAGGCCTTCCGATGGATATGCAAAAGGCCGCGCAGCAATATTACCGTGAGGCGGTATCGGCCAGAAGCGCCATGAAACGCCGGATTGAGCGTAAGGGTATTGCCGGTTACTCCGACGACCTACCGCGAGTCCTTGCCGGGTTTGTGACCTCGAACGCACGCAGAGCGGCGGCAAACTACAACATGCCGATTATCAAAGGCGCAATCGACAACATCGACCAAGACGCCGGCGACATCCGCGACGAAGCGATGGGAATGGTCGAACAGATCGAAAGCCCGACGGAAGACGCCGCAGCACTCAGAGGCTTGATGTATGCCTACTTCATCGGCGGATCAATGGCCTCTGCGATAGTGAACATGACACAACCCCTGACAATGACGCTGCCGTATCTTGGCCAATGGGGTAACGCTAAAGCCTCTGCCGCGCTGGTCAAGGCTCTTCGCACCAGCAGCAAACTTCCGCAGAACCTTAAAGACGCCCTAAAACTGGCCAACGAGAAAGGTATCACCGACCCGCAGGAAGTCTACTATCTGTACCAAGAGACTATTCGCGGGATATCGAGCAACCGGACATTCCAAAAAGGCGCGGGCTTGTGGTCGGCAATGTTCTCCATTGCTGAGAACCTGAACCGTCGCACGACGTTCCT
>NZ_JADCBK010000112.1 GCF_020253525.1 Aquidulcibacter sp. | reverse complement strand
TGGGGCCTATTGCCCAATCAAGATGTCTTTGCCCCCGCTGGCCGGGAAGATATCTTGCGGTTTGCTGCAGCCCAAGATGACGAGATCCGCCACTATCTTAACCTACATCTACCCGTATCCCGGTCGGAAAACACCCGCGCTTTGGCAAGCGAGATAGCGCGCGACTTGAGCCGTTCTGGCGTTGCGGGCTTTAAGCTGAAATTGCCAGAACCCGGTTTTGACGCACCCAGCTTTGACCTGAGCCGTTATGAAAATGTGGCTGAAGAGGTCAAAGTCGAACGGGTCGAAGTGGTGGTTGAGCGCGTGGTTGAACGCCTCATCCCTCAACCTGCCGCGCGGCGGCGGCTGCCCGATCGTCGCAAGGGCTATATTCAGAAGGCCTCAGTCGGTGGGCATAAAGTCTATCTGCATACGGGCGAATTTGACGATGGCGAGATCGGCGAAATCTTTATCGATATGCATAAGGAAGGTGCGGCCTTCCGGTCCTTGATGAATAATTTCGCCATCGCCACCTCGATTGGCCTGCAATATGGCGTGCCGCTCGAAGAATTTGTCGATGCCTTTGTCGGCACCCGTTTTGAGCCTGCAGGCGAGGTTGAGGGCAATGATTCCATCGTGCGGGCGACCTCTATCCTCGACTATTTGTTCCGCGAATTGGCGGTATCCTATCTGGGCCGCGACGATTTAGCCGAATTGGGCGAAGACCGCTTTGACGAGGCTGTAACCGATGCGGGTGCGCCCGAGGCCAATGATCCTGTCCGCTTCATCTCCAAAGGGTTTTCACGCGGTAGCTTCCCAGACAATCTGGTACGCCTGCCCAGTGCTGCCGAACGTGCCAGCCGGAACACCGCTGGCGCTCAAGAACGCCCGATCCAAGCAACCCTGATCCAACCCCAAAATTCCGCGCCAAGCACACATTATGAGGGCGACCCCTGCCCCGATTGCGGCCATTTCACCGTAAAGGCCGATGCCTTTGGCTATGCCTGTGATGCCTGCGGCTGGGCAGGCCCACGCCAAGCGGAAGGCAATGCCTAGCACCAGAGTCACAAGACGGCACCAATCCTGCAAGGGCTAAGCAGAACCTGTGTTTAGCCCGCTGGAGCGTCCGAAAATGAAACGTCTCGCCATTGCCATCCTCGTCGCAGCCGCCCTCGGCTCCCCTGTCTTTGCGCAAAATGCGGGTCAGATTGGTCAAGTTAAAGCGGGTAAGTCCTGCGCCAAATGCAATCTGTTTCAAGCAGACCTCAGCTATTCAGACCTGTCGCGCAAAACCTTCTCGGGCTCGCGTCTGCGCCAGTCTGATCTTTCGCTAAGCACGATTGATGGCACCAATTTTGGACGCGCCGATTTGTCGATTGCCAATTTGTATGGCGTGCGCGCCACCGGGGCAAACTTCGCCGGTGCCAATCTCGACCAAGCAGTTTTGGTAGGCGGCTATTTCTCCAGCGCCAATTTCGCAGGGGCAAATCTGGCCAATGCCAATCTGTCTGGCGCTGAAATGGCCGGTGCCCGCGGCTTGACCCAAGCCCAATTAAACAAGGCATGTGGCGACGCTGAAACCACTTTGCCCCGAGGTTTGACGGTTCCTGCCTGCAAATAACGGCAGGCTTATGGCTGCCCCGTGACAAATTGTTACAACCATTTAAGTGGAAATGTGACGGTAAAGCAGTATAAGGCATGCATCATGTCAAAAGCTTTGCCTGTCCTCATTGCATTCGCCCTCGCCCCCATCGCTCAGCCGGTTATGGCTTTCACCTGGGATCAGCGCGGCAAGCCATCGACAGTGACCTTTACCGGTCGCTTCTCAGGCCTATGTGCGGGCTGTGACTTGTCCAATCGTCGGATGGATAATGCCCATATGTCGTCGGGCAATTTTGCCGGGTCAAACTTTTCGGGCTCGCAATTGCGCAGTGCCGAGATGACGGCGGGTAATTTTGCGGGCACCCGCTTTGATCGGGGCGACCTTAGCAGTGCCGAAATGAATGGCTCTAATTTTCGCGGCGCAAGCTTTGTTGGAACAGGCCTTCGCGCCATTGAAGCAGCTGGGGCTAATTTTAGCGGCTCTGACTTTGCGGGCGCAGACCTGTCAAATGCCGAACTGATCGGTGCTAATCTCATGGGCGCAAAATTTGGTGGCACGCGCGGCACCAATCCAGATTTTAGTGGGGCGAATATGACCGGCTCCATGTTCATGGGGGCCGCTTTCGTCAATGCAGACTTTACTGGCGCCATCATGACGCGCGCCAATATTGAAGGCGCAGACCTCTCGCGCGCGGATTTAACCGGTGTGATCTTACGCGATGCCCGGATCAGCCGCACACGCCTGCAGGGCGCAGACTTTACCGGGGCCAATCTGTCGGGTGCGGACCTCTCGACGGCGACAGGCCTGACCACCCGCCAGCTTGAAGATGCTTGCGGCGACGAAGCCACGTCTTTGCCCGCGGGCGTGACGATCCGCGCTTGTAAGGCGCGCCGTCCGCGCTAAGCTCGCCCCAGAATTAGGGGGCTCGCCACCGTGGAAATCACCGAAAAAGACATGATCGCCATTGAGTTGCGCGCCGATGAGGAGTGCAAAAGCCCGTTCCAAGCCTATGTCTTGTGGTTCTTTTTGGGCTGGCTCGGTGCCCACCGCTTCTTTGTGGGGCATAAGAAGTCCGGCCTCGCGATGTTGATTTTGACCCTCAGCATGGTCGGCTTTCCCATTTCCTTCTTCTGGTGGCTTGCTGATTCGGTTCGGCTCGGTGGCTTATTGGAAGAAGAACGTGAACAAGTCCGCGACCGCATTGCACGCGAAACCTTGGAGTTGCGCCAACTCTATTGAGAGCCACAAAGCCCAAGCTCTTTTAATCTCACCTGCCTCACTCCCAACTCCTTTTGCCCCGCGAGGAAACCTCCGGGGGTTTGCCTTGTGCTTGACTATAGCAAGCAGAGGGGCCGGGGCGCTAAGAGCGCGTCAATTAAAGTGGGCCAGATTAACGGACTGGCCCGAATACGACGCGAACCGCGCGCCCCGGCTGATAAGGCTGTGTGCTTAGGTGGTTCATGACGCCACGGGTGGTTCTGATTTCCCCCGCCTAG
>NZ_JADCBK010000111.1 GCF_020253525.1 Aquidulcibacter sp. | reverse complement strand
AGCCGCCTACGATATGTGGGATTCGGCTGACGCGAAGACCCGCGCCGAAATGACCAAAACGACCGGCGCTAAAGACGGCTTTGCATTTGCACAACGAACGGTGCAGGAAACCCAGGGCATCTACAATAAAGGTAATCGACCGAATTGGGCGCGGGGCGCAATCGGCGCAACTTTGATGACGTTCAAACAGTACACCGTTGCCTATCTCGAGTTATTGTCCCGCCTGCCACCACAGCAAAAGATGGTAATGCTAGCCATGCTGGTGTTTTTGTCCGGCCTCGGCGGTCTGCCTGGTGAAGAGGATGCCGAAGATTTGATCGACACCATCGGTCAAGCGATGGGCTACAACACGAATAGCAAGATGTTCATTCGCCAGAAAGTCGCGGATCTGATCGGTGAAACATTCATGCCAATCGTAATGCAGGGCATTTCGGGAATGCCCGGCTTCCCCGCAGACATCGGCGGTCGCCTTGGCATGGCCAACATCCTGCCGGGTACCAGCCTGTTCCAGCGAAGCGAGTCGAACTCAACCGACAAGGAAATCGCCGAAGCCATCGGCCCAATCGCCGGGATCGTAAAGAACTTCAACAATGCCAAGAAAGCAGCGGAATCTGGCGAATGGTTTGACGCAATGGCTAACGCCGCACCTAATGCTATTGGCAACGCCCTTAAGGGAGCTAAGATCGGACAGACTGGCGAAATGACAGACTACAAAGACCGCAAGACGGTTGACGGCCTGGATATGTCGCATGCGTTCTTCAAATTCATCGGATTCAATCCCAAGCCCGTTGCCGACGAAGGTAGAATTAGCCGGATGATCGGTCAAGATGTCCGCCTTTTGAAAGACGTAGAAGCCGATATTGCCGACAAACTAGCCAGGGCCATCAAGAACGGCGACGACGAAAAACAGGAACGTGCGCTAGCAGAGCTTGACGAATGGAATGAAAAGAATCCAGACACGCCAATTGTGATTACCCGTCAGCAGATCAATCGCCGCATCGAAGAGATGCAAACCAGCCGAGACATTCGCCAGATGAGGACAATTCCAAAAGAATCTCGTGCTTACTACATGGAAAACGTGAAGTGATCGCCGCCATAGTCTGGTTCTTTGTTGCCACAATCTTGGTATTCGCTATGATCATCGGGCTATATTTGGCGTTTCTTGGCCCACTAATGATAGTGATGAATGAAGACGTCGGCTGGCTAGAGGCTTATCGTCGGGTTTGGCTGGGGTAGTGTTAGCGACGCCGGATGATTGACGCAACTTGGTAGGTAAGATAGATTGTGGTGGCGGGGCTTGATACCCGCTTGCGATCTACACTACTCGCCGGTCGCTCACTGGTAAGGCCGCTAAGCCCTCAGCTCTTGCCGCGTGTTGCCATTCCACGCCGCACCACAGATAAACCGCCTCTTAATTTTTCACCCTGACAGGCATGGTCAGTGTCAGCTAACCACAGGCGGCTTATCTCTAGTGTGGTGCCGCCATTGCCACGGCTCAAGGCATGGAACACGCCGCCCATGCTTCTCAGCTCCGCCCGGTCTTGCATACGTATGGCAAGTACGTGCCGTTGCGACGGGATCATCAAGGCTCTTGCGAGCGCACCACAAGTCAGGAAACGGGCCGCAAGTTAGTGATTAGCTAACAGGGGAGAGTCGTGTTCCATTCCCTGATTTGTGATGACTCCTTACGGGAGTCAGTCGGCCTTTTCGCATTACTTCGGCCTCTTTAGCGGGGCTTCCGCAACTTTCATGCGCTGCGTCATAGGCTGTCAGTTCGGTTAGTTCGCGTCACTACTGCCCCTAACGGGGGCAAGTCGCCTGCTGAAACAGGACGTATGCTGATTAGCTGACGTTCGCAGCTTTGTGGCACCGATCAGCACGGTTAGCAAGGCAAGCGCTGCCCTGATTCAAATTTTTCTCATTCGTCCATCGCGTTGTGTACGCAAACTCCGTCATCAACTGTTGGGCTGCACCAGCAATCCTCACTCTCGTTGTGTTCTCGTAAGTCGTCCACTGGCACAACATGAATCATTTTTTCCCCGTTCGCGTCATTAGCGCGAGTATATCACAATTTACCCAACATCATGCGTATATGGGGATTACGTGACTCGTTGCGTATGCTATACGCATATTGCATATAAACGGCGTTTTCTTTAACACGATCTGGGAACGTGTCTCATATTTAAGGTTTCTTTATCATGTGCCATATCTGGCGCGTATGGCGCATATTTACGGTTTTTGCGCCATTGGTGGCGTGGGGTCGCTTTTTGCATTTTGCTCTGCCAGCCGATACGCCCGTAGTTCTGCTATTAGTGCGGGTAGGGTGTTGTGTACGGCTTTCGGATAATCATGCGACATTTGCGCGGCTATTGGTTTTGAATGCGTGAACGGGATGTTCAGGTAATCTCGGCGCAACCGCTCCAACTCGTCTAGGTCGATCATTTCTTTCTCTCCAATCTCTTAACGTAGCTTCTCCGCAATTTTTGCTGCATCTAGGTTGACGTTCCGGTAATCGTTCCGGTTTTAATCGGCTTGCCCCGAGAAATATCGGGAAATATCGGGACTGCCCCGGCACTCTCACGGGCTAAGTCATTGAATTTTGGCGCCCTCGACACGAATCGAACGTGCGACCTACCCCTTAGGAGGGAAACGCACCCCCTTGGAATAGCCCGTAAACAGTAGAGTTTCATCCGTTCGTACCGTTTTTCGTTCCGATTAGAGCGTCCATCGCGCCATCTGCATAGTCGGCAAGCTGCTTCTTCTCCAGGTGCGCGTACCGCGCCACCGATCCCATGTCGGCCCACCCCCCAGCCTCTTTTACTGCCACCAGGGGCGCACCGGACATCAACAGCCATGAGGCGAAGGTGTGCCGTAGGTCGTGCCAAGTCACATCTTCCAGCCCAGCACGCTCCTTGGCGCTGGTATAGGCCGTCTTGGGGCTTTTAATCGGCTGTCCTCGGTAGGTGAAGACGTACTCGGGGTTGTAGCCACGGCATCCGGCGAGGATCTTCATGGCATGTTCGCCCAGCGGAATAGAGTGACCTCGGCGCTGCTTGAAGTCGGCAGAGTTGATCACCATAACGTCGCCATGAATTTGCGACCACTTGAGGCCAAGTACGTTAGCCTGTCTTTGGCCGGTGGCCAGAGCAAAGTCAAATGCCGGAACCAAATGAGGCGGGAGTTCTGCCCGTAGCTTGACGTACTCGTCGCCACGAAGGAACCGGTTGCGGCTTGGTGGCGGCTTCTGCCTCGCCAGCTTGGGGCATACGGCGAGTTTGTCTTGTGCCACGGCGAGGTTAAGGGCTGCTCGGACGACGGCGATGATCCGGTTGTACCAAGCGGGTTTCTTGTCCCGAAGGGCAGCGCGAAGCGATGTGCTATCGACAAGGGCGCAAGGTCGATCAGGGTACTTCTCCAACAATACTCGGAGTGCCGATATGTCGGTTTGCGCTCGGGGACGTTCGTTAAGCCACGCATTGACGGCCTGTTTTAGCGTGTATTCAACAGAGGTTGGACTAATTTCAGTCCAGCGTTGCGTGGCGAGCGCGGTTGCCGTCTTTCGGTTTTCCGTGCCAAGTGATTCCTTAACTCTCTTTCCGTATCGAGAGAGGTCGCACCACCAGCCTTGGGCGTCTTCGCGCTGGTAGATAGCGATGCCTTTTGCAATGCGGATTCGACTAGCCATGTGTCAAGCGTAGAGGCGATAAAGATGTACTTGGAGTTGATGCGGAGGTGGGGAATGATACCTTGTTCGCACAAACCCCGAAGACCGTCCGCGCCGATCCGTAGGCGCTCACAGGTTTCCTCGAATGATAAAAGCTGTTCGCTCATTTGGCTGCGCTGGTGATGGTCATGGCGTCTCCGGCTGCGGGATTGGCTTGGCGCGGGTGTTCCACTCCTTAATAGCATCTTCTTTAGCCACGGCTTCCCATTCTTCTTTTGTGCCTTCGCCCATTGTTTGAATGCGAATTTCACCGCACGTTGCGCCGCATTGGTCGCACTCGGCAACACGCCAGCGAAAGTTAGAGGCTTCGTGTACATTCACGCCAACGTAGCCACAAAACGGGCATGGTAAAGGCTCGGTCATTTCGGCTCCGTAGGCTGTTGTGCTGCATTTGATTGCCGGAACTTTGCCCGAACCCGTTCGCTTTCTTTCGTTTCCCTGCCGCACGATTTGCAGTAAACGGGCACAGGCTCCCCATCATCTAGCCAAGCGACCCAGCCGTGATAATGGTTGTGGGTAAGGTTTGCGTACTGCCACCACACCCAGCCGACAAACTCTGTGTGATCTGCGCTTTCCGCACCCTTGAGTCGCCGCGCCAATCGTTTAGGCCACCAGCAAAACACGGTTTTTCTTGAGGCGATCATTTCGGCTCCTGTTCTGCTATGGCTGCGGCGATTGGCGGTGCTGGTAGCGGTTTCCAGTGGGTGGGAGTTTCGGTGAGCGCCCCGCCATAGCCAAAGATGCGCCACCAAGTCAAGTTGCCAACGTCACCCCATGTAACGATATAGGTGTTTTTGTACTCGGCACAGTGAACCATTATGGCCCTTGATGTTTTGGGCGCACTCTCAATCGGTTGCCACTCGGCATCCCTTTTGTAGGCTGCAAGTTCGGCGGTGAGTGCTTCGACTTTATTGACAAGCTCGAAAATTGCTACGCTTTTATTTTTTTTCGCTAGATAGTAGGATAGGCTCATTTGTTCGGCTCCTGTTCTGCTATGGCTGCGGTGATTGCTGCGCCTCGGCCAATTAGTCCGCATCGAGCCCTATTGCTTTCGTTGTCGCGCTCCATAGCTTTGAACAAGGCAATACAAGCGTTACGAGTGTGCGGACTTCCGCCCCCGCCAAAGCCAGTCGTGCAAAACTCAACAGAGCCGCCAGTGTCGTAGCTGTTAGGGTCCGGAACAATCGCCACGATTACATCACCATCGTTATCAAACGCAACGCGAAGTCTTCCTAATGGCGACATATCCCCAAGCCGCTCAACGAAATTCTGCGATCCCCAGCCTTCCGGCATGGATTCGGTCGGTTGCCATTCAGCATCCTTTTTGTAGGCTGCAAGTTCGGTGGTGAGTCTTTCCAATTCGACCGCAACTTTTAATCGCGTCGGGAATGGCAATACGGCTTTGTTGTAGTCCGTCAATTCGTCAGTTAGGCTCATTTAGCGCTCCCAATCATGGCTATGTAAGCGAGGCTGGTGGGGTGGTGGTTCGCGCTGCAATCGTGCGCTCTGCCCATCGCACAGCCTTTTGCATGGTTTTAATGTCGCACGGGCAGTAAGGGTTGTTGACGCTGAATATCTCCTGCCGACCTTGCTCTATCTCAGCGTCTGTCAGTCGCGCAACAGGCTCTACTGGGGCGGCTTGTGCGGCTTGCCGTTTTTTATCGGCATATTTGAGCAACCCCGGCACAAAGTCACGAAAAGCCATCGCCTGATGCCGATCGTCCATTTCATGCAGCCGTTTAGCGCGTTCAAGGTGTACCGCTTGCGGTTTGGTAAGTTGAGGAAAGCAAGCGTCAAACATGGTCAGCAAATCATCGCGGGTTGTTTTGTACCACTCGGCGGCGTACTCGGCGTACTCGGCGGCGCACTCGGCGGACTCGGCGGACTTGGCGTACTCGGCGGCGTACTCGGCGGACTCGGCGGACTTGGCGGCGGACTTGGCGTACTCGGCGGCGTACTCGGCGTACTCGGCGGACTTGGCGGCGGACTTGCTTTGCTTCTCCGCAAACGCAACCACATGGCGCAATCGTTCCGTAATTACCTCTTTGTCGTCCGTCCGTGAGCCAATCGCCCGAAGAATAAACGGCAGCAACCTTTGTCTGTCCTCATCGTTAAACAGATCGTTGGCATAAATTGCCAGCGGTCGCATGACAAAACACACGCACTCGGATTTGTCGGTAATCTGCGCCTCGCCGTTCAGGTACGCGATTACGTTCATGAAGCAGCCTTGACCAGTAGAGGCGGTGTCTTTGTGGCTTCCTGCTAGTAGTTTGATTGGTTCAATCATTGTTTTCTCCTGTTTAGTTGCCTTATCGTCACTCATCGCACACCGCCTTTCTCGCTTTGAGTTCCCACTGTTGACAGCGCGCCTTCGCTGCGCTGATCTTGACCATCGCTCCCTTGGTAAAAGCGCTTTCAACTCGCTGATCGGCCTGAGTGTCACGGAGAGGCAGCACGACTACCGCGACCGTGAGGCAGGCCATAAGTACACCTGCCACAAAGCACAGTACCGCGCCGCCGATGGCGAGACTCCAAAACTCTCGGGGGTTTAGGGTGATGGTGGTCATGCGGCTACCTTCATTTGTGGAACCGTATCAAACAAAGTCGGCATTGCTATTTCACACGCCATAGCTTCGCAGTAGGAAACGCCGTCCGTAAAATACTGCGGACTCAGCTCAATGCCGATTCCTTTACGGCCAGCTTTGATCGCTCGATACGGTACCGTCATCAACCCGCCGAACGGATCCAGTACCGTTTCACCAGGCATGGTGAATTGCGCTATCACGCGGTCAGCAATGTCGAACTGCATGGGGCAGAGATGCATTTCACGCCCCTTGGCAGACTGCGCACCGTTGAGCGTTTGCATCCGTGTGACATCCGTCCACACGTCATCAACGTGCGGCGATTGAGGCTGCAACAGCATGAATGTCACCGGCAACATTCCTTCCGCTTCTAGCGTTTCGCCGATCTTAACGTGATGCTCGAAGTTGTAAACCTCGGTTAACGAGTAGTCTTTGAACATCTGGAAAATCGTGTCGTGCGGCAAGCCTTTTAATTCGTCAGGCGTTAACAATCGCTCGCCGCTTGATCGCGTGAAACCGTGCGCATCAATCTGCCAGCGCGAGCGCGAGTAGTGCGACTTCGACTTAACCACCGGATTGTCGGCGTAGCTATTTGTAGCGTCGGTCGGCGGCTTGCGAAACAAAAGCAAGTACTCAGGCATGCCGACGCCCATCTTTGTGCCGTCTTTGCATTGCTCCGTCCAGCCTAGCCGATAGGTCTGATTGTTTTCGCGCACCACATCGGTGACGATGGTCTTCATTCCCATGTAGCCGAAGCCGTGCTTGGTGTAGTGCTCGATGCAGCGAGAGTGAAACGGGTAGACGGTCTGGAAGCCAAGGCCAGTCAATCCTCCAGGGACAATGCGATCCTTAACGTGAATCGCCGCAATCCGCCCAGGTTGAAGCACTCTGAACAATTCAGGCGTGAGGAAATCCATCTGCTCAAAGAACTTCTCGTTGTTATCGTTGTGCCCGAAGTCTGAATAGTTGGGCGAATACTCGTACTGCGTTGAGAATGGTACCGACGTGAGAATCAATCCGACACTGTTGTCAGCGTGACGCGGCAGCTCTTTAACAGAGTCGTTGTTGATGCAGGTGTACCCGTCGCCGGAAACCTCTATACGCTCAACGCCAATCGCCCGCGTTAGCTCGGCGGCCATGCTGGCGTGATTGAGGCCGTACTGCTTTACGATGTCTGTCATTTTTTGCACCATGTTGTTGTGTTGTGACCACTTGCGTTCGAGAGCTTTGCGGATGTCGCGTTCGGCTTCGGTGTAAACAATGTCAATTCGCACCGGCTTAGATTGGCCGAATCGCTGAATGCGATGCACTGACTGAATGAAGTCGTTGAACTTGAAACCAATGCCTAAATACACCGCGTTATTGCAATGACGTTGAAAATTACAGCCGGAACCTGCGATCACAGGCTTTGCGGCGAGCTCCTGAAACTTGCCGTCGCTAAAATCAATGATTGCTTGCTCGCGCGCTTCTAGGTCTTGACTGCCGTAGACGCTGACGACACCGGGAACCGCTCGTTCTATGGCATCGCGCTCCGATTCAAGGTCGTGCCAGATGATGCGGTGCGCCTCTGGCATGCTGGCGCGGATTTCTTGCAACTTCGCCACGCGCTCAGGAAGGCTATCGCGTTTCTCGCTGGCTGACTCCGATACACCAATCGCGGCATTCCGGAACATGCGCCCCTGTCCACTTTTATCAGTACCGGCGTCAAGATGGTTACTGCCGACCTCATGCCATACCACATCAAGCGGCGGCAATGAATAGCCAGTGTCATCAAAACCAAGGTCGCTAGGCTTGTTGATAAACATCGCCCAGGATGCCACCCATAACCAGAACTCACGCTCTTTGTGCGGATGAATCGTCAACTGATCCGCCTTGGTGCTGTCTCGTTTGAAAAATCTTGTCTTCGCTTGGCCAACATCCATAACGCCTAAAAAAGCGGCATAGGCCAACAATTCGATGTAATCATTCGGCGATGGTGTTGCTGTCGCCACAAACCGATACCGCAACCCCTGGGTACGCTCGCGGGTGTTCATGGTCTTACGATCACCGGCAAATAGCGCCATAAATTCCCGGAAGGTCTTCGTACCCCCAAAGCCTCTCAAGACACTTGCTTCATCGAGGCTTGCCGCATCGAATAGTTGCGGGTTCAGCTTGCCGTCGCGCACCGTTTCGTAGTTCGTCAGGTAAACACCGGTGGTGTCAGCCTCTTCGATACGGCGAATGAATCGCGGCGCTTCCTTCCAGCCCAGCCGCTCGACTGCATCCCGGCGAAACTCTTGGCGCACCCCTAGCGGCAACACAATCAAGCCGCGACCGTTGCAATATTCCGCAGCCAGCCGAACAGTCTCGAGTTGTATGACGGTTTTATGCAGGCCAAATGATGCAAACAACGCGCGCCGTCCGCCTTTCAATAACCAGGGCATGATTGCCTTGCAATGCGGTTTTAACGCGCCGTTGATTTGCGACTGGTCAACGTCAAAGCCATCGGTGGTTGCCATCGCTACTTTAGACTTTAGAAACTCGTCGTATTTCATGAGGCTAGCTCTGCCTGAATAGCTTGAATAAACGCATCAACTTCGGCGAGCTCGGAAACAGACAAAGTTTTTAGGCGCACGGTGATCCGGCTAATCAACATGTCGCAAGTCATTGCCGGCAATGGTGTGACGACCGGTGCGCGTTGCGTGAACACCGGTGACGGTTCTTTTTGCTCGGCTTTCTGTGCAACTGGTGGTAACGCTGCCGTGGCCGCAATACGCTGTTCGGCTTGCTGTTTAATCTCGGCGGCTACCCGCTGGCGCTCGGCTTCGTCGGCCAGTCGTTTCGCTTCGGCTGCAATCTTCGCGGCCTGTTCCTGCTCATGTTTGGCAATACGCGACTCGATTACCGCTACTAGGTCGTCATTCGCTTTCTGGACTAGCGTTCCAGCGTCGGCAAACAAGGCTTGATAGCCGTCCGCTTTTTCCTTCAACGTCTTGAGATTCAAGTCGATACGGTCTGCGATTTCATTGGCCGCAATTTTCACGCGCGCAATTTCCAGATCCACGGCTTCATTAAAACTATCGACCGTGCGCTTGCCTTTGGTGACGTCGATAAAATCCGCCATTTGCGTGTGCGGCATGTACGGCTTGCCTAGACGGGTGTTCAGGTTGGCAATATGTTCGGCAACGGTACGCTGGCCACGCTGGATGATTTCGCCTTTGATGGTGTCCTTCCGCGACTTCACCAACTTGTCCAGTTCTAGACGTTTTGACCGCATTTGTTCTTTCAGGCCGTCAATAGTCCGGAACAACTCGCCAATGGTCGAGGTCTGCGCCAGCGCCATTTTCTTGACGGTTTCCAGTTCCTTCTCAGCGCCGTCGCAGAACTTCACTATGGCTTCTGCATCGGCAAAGTCTTGATCGGTGCGAAGGTCGGTATTGATCGCCTTAATGAATGACAGGGCGGTTTCTTCGTAGACGGCCAGATTGGTCGAAGTCACTTCACCGACAAGGTTCACCATCAGCGCCGGCAACTGTTTGATGGTTGCAGCAACGGCGGCGGGTTTCACTTCGACCACTTGGTATGCGTCCAGATCGGCCTTAAATTGCTTCCATCCGGCGATGATCTCGGCGCGGAGCTCGGGGTTGGATTCATAGGCAACCCACAGCAATGATTCTTGAGTGCCGTTCGACGCGCAGAAAATGACACGCTTTGCGCCGATGACAAGTAATTGCTGCTCTAGTTGCGGGTGGTACTCGGCTGGAATTTCTTGCTGCAACAAAGCGTCGCGCAATCGCGCATTGCTAGTTTTGTGTTCGTAGATTTGATCTTCGCCAATCGTTACCCCGTCATAGGACGCGCTCAACGGTAATCCGTCAATTTCAAGGCTTGCGATGATCGGGGAGAGTTCTTCGCCCAACAATTCTTCGACCAGAGGCCGCACCATCTCTTCGTAGCGGTGGCCGTCGTCAAAGCGTTTCTGTGTACCGGCGTCGATGTCTTCCGTGAGCCCGGTCGCCTTTTCTTTCAATAGCTGGTTGCGCGTCTTGTACTGCGAGATACCGAGCATTGCAGCCGCATCGGAAGCGTTGAAGTGCTTGGCGCGATAAGAGTGCCACTCGGCGCTCCCTTGTGCCAGGTTATGGATGACTCGTTTCATGCTTGTTCTCCCTCGGTAGATTCAGGGGCTTCGCCCTTCGTTGGCGTTTTGATCAGCAGAATTTGTTTCTTTTGCTCGTCGGTCAGTGGTGCTTTCGACTCGGCAAATGCGATGATTTCGTCGTGCGTCTTTTTGCCGGACTCAATGTGTGGAGCCCACTTCTCAAGTGCGGCGGTGAACTGCTCGTTGGTTCGCGGCGGTGTTGCCTCAATCACGCGCGCAGTTGTCTCGGTGGTGTGAGAGGCTTCGCCGGTAATGTCGCGCTCGACAATCCTCTGTGCTTCATCCTCGTCATAGATTCCCGAGAATCCAAAGGCAATACGCGCGCCTTGAATCAGCGTTTTGTGGCGCAACATGCGCTTGGTGTGCGATTGCCATGGACCGCTAAACGTGCCGCGCGGGGGGCAATACACTTCGTCAAGAAACTCACGAATGACGATTGGCTTCTCACGATCCTTGCGGGTAATGATGACTTCGCACCACTCCGGACAAGGCTTGCCAGCCGCCATGGTCACAAACTCGTCGGCATAACGGAATTCAATGCCGTTCATAGCCTCATGCTGGTTGACGATCCGCGTCCAGCCGTCAACCGACACCACTGGCACAATGCCGTTCTGCTTGTCAGGGTAAGCGTAGAGCTCTTTGGTGAACGGGTTGAGCCCGTACTGGTCGGCCACGATCATCAGTGCGACCATTTGTGCGTCTGTTGCTTGCTGGCCGTTGGAGTCTTTAGTCTTGAATGCTGTTCCCTTCAAGATTGCAAACACATCCTTCTCGGCAACACCGAACCGCAACGCCATACGCGATTCGATTGGCTTCGATTCCATTTTCAATACTGCACTCATTTACTTCTCCTTGTGATATGCCGGATGCGCTGCCCCAGCGACCGGTTGTCTCTGATTGCAACGGCGCGCATCAGCCGTCGTATTTGCTCTGCCCGTTCGTCGATAAAAGCGTGTACTCGCGCACGGGCTTCGGTGACTTGTTGCGAGAGGGTCACAGCACTTCCTCAAACTCATCCTTGTCATTCAAGACGTACCAAACATTCGCCTTAATGTCCCGACCAGCAATTCCGGCCTTGATGTGCAGCAGCTCGCCTTTATCGTTGCGATGGCAAAGTACGATCGCGCTACCCTCGACCGCCATTGCTTTGCCTTGAATGCCAAGAGAAGCCGCAACGCCGTGTTTGCCTTCCATGGTCGCTGCGCTGTATTTGCCAGTGTTGGTCGCTGCGCTGTAGTTGCCAGTGTTGGTCGCTGCGCTGTAGTTGCCAGTGTTGGTCGCTGCGCTGTAGTCGCCAGTGTTGGTCGCTGCGCTTTGGTAGCCAGTGTTGGTCGCTGCGCTGTAGTTGCCAGTGTTGGTCGCTGCGCTGTAGTTGCCAGTGTTGGTCGCTGCGCTGTAGTCGCCAGTGTTGGTCGCTGCGCTTT
>NZ_JADCBK010000110.1 GCF_020253525.1 Aquidulcibacter sp. | reverse complement strand
GTTGGTGGGCGTACAAGTCTTGGCCGCCCGTCGCTATGGCGAGAATAACCCACGCTCGATTGGCCTGATTTGGCGGCGCGGTATCGTGACATCGATTATCATGGGCTTCAGCCTCGCCGTGGTCCTGCACTTTGGCGCACTATGGGCGCTTGAGCATTTGGGCCAACAACCCGATTTGGCCAAAGGGGCGGCAACTTGCGCAGCTATCTTGGGCCTCAGCCTGCTCCCCAATGCTGTCTATCTGACCTGTGCCAAGACGTTAGAGGCCTTGTCGCGGCCCCGTGTTGCGCTTGCCTTGATGGCGGGAGCTAATGTGGTCAACTTGGCGTTGGCGACCTATCTTGTGCCGCTTCAGGGTGCGGATGGGGCCGCGTGGAGTACTTTAGGCGCGCGTCTCTTCCTGGCGATTGGGGCTCTGATTTGGTTGCTGAATATGCCGGATGCTAAGCAGTTCGGCTTCTTGGACTTTTCAACCCGCGCAGCCCCCGGCGAAGCCAAAGAACAAGTTTCTATCGGCCTTTCGGCTGCCGGCAGTGGCATTTTGGAAGCAGGATCCTTCAATATCCTCACGATCATTGCGGGCTTGGCGGGGGTTGTTCAGGTTGGTGCCTTCAACATCGTGATGAACATCATGTCGATTGGCTTTATGCCCGCCATGGGCATTGCCTCGGCGACGGCCGTTATTGCCTCAAACGCGCGCGGCGCGGGTGACCTTGCTGGTGCCCGCAAGATTGCTTGGCTTGGCCTTGGTCTATCGGGCGTTTACGCGGCGCTTTTTTCCCTTGTAACTTGGGTTGCGGCCAAGCCGATTGCCAGCGCATTTACGACCGACCCCAGCTTAATGGCCTATGGGGCCGCTTTGGTCGGCCTAGTTTGGCTGATGGCGGTTCCTGACTTCTTGCAAGTGGTTGCCGCTCAAGCCTTGCGCGCCTTAGGCAAGCCATGGTTTCCCACAATGAGTCACTTTGTCTCGTATGTGCTGGTCATGTCGCCCTTAGGGTGGCTGTTTTGTATCCATTTCGAACGCGGCGCACGCGGCCTTGTTGAGGCTGTGGCACTGGCCAGCATCGTTTCGGCGGGCATTTTGGTGCTTCGCCTGTTTGTCTTGGGCCCGATCGCAACCACACAGACCACAAAAGCAGTCGATCCCCAAGCTGATAAGCCCTTATCCCCATAAATCGGGTTTGGGGTATTTGCGCTGGTCTCAATCTTGCGGTCTTTCATCCACCTGTACTCTTTCGGCACAGGATGGGAGAGCATCGTGCGCACTTTTGGCAAGCGGCAATTACGTACGGCAGGAGCAACCGTCTTCTTAGGGCTGCTCGGCACGTCGGCTGCCCTATTGCCCATCGCGATCTTCGCCGTTTTCAGTCAAGGTGAGCCCGCTCATTGGACCCTTTATGCAGGGGCGTCCATTGTTGGCGGTGCGGTTATTGGCTGGGTCCTGCGCCGCTAAGGCTGGATAGGGGCATTAAACGCCCAAAATCCAGCCTTCTTCTTGCTCAATCGTCGCAATTTGAGCATCTGTAAGGCCCTTGGCCGGCCCAAAAGTCGAAGCAAGTTTTCCCGCCTCATCTAAAGCTGCAAAGTGCTCTGCAATCGCGCGCACTTGCGCCAGGTCCTTGACCTCACCCGATGCAGCAACTGCTTTGACCAGAGAGGGATAAATCTCGGCCATGACGATTTTGACCCCGTCGAGGTCCTCACGCGAGAGAGCCTTATAACCGGTTTCAAAAGGCCAAATGCGCGCGTCGGCGCGGGCGTCGCGTAGCTTTTTAACGACGGGGATACCCGTTAAAGCCTGCGATCCGACAGAGCCCGCCGTATAGAGCTTCCAGATGGGGCTTGCCCCTTTGGCCGCGAGTTCGGCTAAGCGATGCTCTGGCAGGTCACCTGGACCATGTGGGCGCGTTTTTTTCGATTGCAGCGTCGTCAATACGTCGCGCGGTGGACAGCCCCAGAACGGGAAAGGTCCACCCGAAATCAGTCTGTTCATCATCGCTGCGACTTGGAAGCGATTATTGGCATTATCCGGCTTGTCTTTGATTTCCTTGGACAGAAAAGCCTGCATGGCTGCCCAAGGGGTGCCATCAAACTTCAAGGCAGCGGCCGTTCCTGTTGGATATCCGAAGGGGAAGTCAAAACCGATCAGCGTGCGGTCGCCGCGCTTGTCAAATTCAGCCAAAAGAGCGGTAATCGCGTCAAATGCCGCTTTTCGCGTGGGTGGATTTTGCGCCTCAAAGCGCAATTGGAGGCGCACGTCACGACGCAAAGTACCGATCCAAATTGAATCCGCGCCCGTGGCAGGCTTAGCCGCGGCCGACCAGTCAACCATAACATAATTGTCGAAAAGGCGGCTCATGGGTGGTTTCCTATTCAGGGTCGAAAATTGAAGCGCGGCTTCTACAGGGCAAGACGGCGTTCGTCACCCTCGAAATGCAATGGGCAAGGCCAGTCCAGAAGTCGCTGCGAGACTGGCCTTGCGAGATAGGTTCAACTGGCTGGGTTTAGACCAGTTTGACCAGCATTTTACCGGCATTGGCACCGCTGAACAGGCCGATAAAGGCAGCGGGGGCTTGGTCGATCCCGTTCATCACAGTCTCTTCCCACTCAATCTTGCCGTCCTTGATCCAGCCGCCCATTTCCGCGAGGAATTGGCCTTGCATGCTGGCATAGTTAGACACAATGAAGCCTTGTATCTTCAGGCTTTTGCCGACGATATAGACAAGGTTTCTTGGGCCGGGAACTGGCTCTGTCGCATTATATTGGCTGATCATGCCGCATTCGGCAAAGCGCGCACCGGGACGGGCTACTTCGAGCGCGACTTCAAGGTGTTCGCCACCGACATTATCGAAGTAGATGTCAATGCCTTGAGGGGCGGCGGCGCGCACAGCGGCTAACAAGTCTGGCACCTTCTTGTAATTGACGACTTCATCAACCCCGACCGACTTCAGCCACGCTGCCTTTTCGTCCGACCCGCAGGAGGCTACGACCTTACAGCCCTTGATCTTCGCGATCTGGCAAACAAGCGAACCAACTGCACCCGCAGCGCCGGATACAAAGACCGTATCCCCCGGCTTTGGCGCACCGATTTCCAAAAAGCCGCAATAAGCGGTCATGCCAGGCATGCCCATCACGCCCAAAAAGGCTTGCAGAGGAATGCCATGGGTGTCGATCTTGGTGAATAGGGCTTTGGGGCCCGTCACATATTCCCGCCAGCCCAACATGTGGGTAACGATGTCGCCCACTTGAAAGTCAGGATCGCCGCTTTCAACGACTTCACCAATCGCGTGGCCTTGCAGTGCTTCGCCCAATTGGAAGGGCGGCACATAGCTAGGGCGGTCATACATGCGACCGCGCATATAGGGGTCAACACTCATCCAATGGTTCTTCACTTGGACGAAGCCCGCAGCGGGTGCCCCGATTTCAACGCTGGCGATTTCGAAGTTTTCGGCAACTGGCGCGCCTTCTGGACGCGACTTCAGGCGAACTTCTTTCGATGTAACTGCTGGCATGTACTTCTCCCTGCGAACCTGGCGCTCCGAGGCGCTTCTGGGGTGGGAATGACGGCCTTTTGGGGAGCGGGTCAAGTCATCTTGGCGAGGCCCTATGTGGCTTGCTGCAATTGTTTGCTGGAAATGGCTGGTTTGCTGAAGTTTTTTTGAGCGCGCGATTGATGGACGCCCGCCTTTTATGCTTGAGCACCACGCGCTTGTGACAGATGCGTGAAGCCTCCGTGAGTTTTTTGGGTGGCAGAACCGCATTTAAGTGAAGGGGCCGGTAAGAGCTTGTTGAAGGTGGGACTCATAGGGGCGGGTGTAGCGGGGGAGCGCCATGCTGCGGCGCTGCGCGTGACGCCCGGTGCGAGCCTGATCGGTCTTTATGAGCCCGATCCCCGCCGTTCTGAGGGCTTGTGTGCCCGCTTCGGCATCGAGCCCATGGCTCTAGACGCCCTGTTGGCGCGAGCGGATGCCGTGATCATTGCTTCCCCGGCAGGAACCCATGGGCGCATCAGCCTGCAAGCCCTTTCCCAAGGGTGCCATGTACTTGTAGAGCGCCCGATTGCGACGTCTCGCGAGGAAGCCCAAGCCATGGTCGCCGAGGCCCGCGCCCGGCAATTAATTCTGCAAGTTGGGCACAGGGAAGGTCCTACTTTGGCGGCATTGGGGCTTGTGCCAGCCATGTCTGGATTGCGTCATTTTGAAGCCATACGTGAAGCGCCACCGAGAGAGCATATCAGCGATGTGTCGGTGATCTTAGATCTGATGATTCAAGATCTTTATGTTGCCGCCGTTTTGTTTGGTTCACGCGCTGTCTCGGTTAGAGCCACAAAGCTGGGCGGTCGAGGGGCTGCCATTGATGCCGCAGAAGCCAGAGTGCGCTTTAAAGGAGGCGGTGAAGCCCGTGTACGCGCCACACGTACGGCAAGCGTCCGTACAACCCAATGGATATTGGATACCGGCCAAGGGCAGGGGCAAATGAGCGTTGATTTTGTCCGCGGCGTTGTCAGCCATGGGGCGAATTGGCCTAATCCGAAGCCATTTCTCGCCCAAGACTCAGACCCAGTCGCCCAAATGCTTGGCCAATTTGTGGCGGCATGTTCGGCACCTTATGCGGAATTGTCCAACCAAGAAGCCATGACCGCGATGGACCTTGCCTTGCAGATTGAAACCATTCTCAGCGCAAACCTTTGAACCAAGCCGCACATCAGGCTAGTTTAGGCCCATGAGCCAGACCCAAACCAAATTGCACATCCTTTCTGCCCAGCTAAACCCGATTGTTGGGGATGTGTGGGGAAATCTCGCCAAAGCGAAAGCATGTTTGAGTGAGGCTTTGAGCCGCGGCGCGGATCTTATTGTTTTTACAGAATTGTTTTTGATCGGCTATCCGCCGGAAGATTTGGTGTTGAAACCTGCGGCGGTGAAAGATTGCCGCGAAGCGACTGAGGCATTGGCGAGGATGACAGCGGGTACAGCTTTGACCGTCATCATCGGGACGCCCTGGCGGAATGAAGATGGGTTGTTTAATGCCGTGGCAATTCTTCATGACGGACGTGTGGCCGACCTGCGGTTCAAGCATGAATTGCCCAATTATGCCGTGTTTGACGAAAAGCGTGTGTTCGATGCAGGGCCTTTGCCTACCCCGGTGACCATTGCGGGCGTGTCCATCGGCATCCCTATTTGTGAGGACATTTGGTTTGATCGCGTGACCGAGAGCCTTAAACAGCAGGGGGCAGAGCTTCTTATTGTCCCCAATGGCTCGCCTTATCGCCGCCCCGTCAAACAAGAGCGTTTAGCCAGCGCACGGGCGCGGGTGTCTGAAACAGGCCTTCCGCTCATCTATGTTAATCAAGTAGGCGGGCAGGATGAGCTTTGCTTTGACGGTGGCAGTTTTGCTTTAGATGCGGATGGGGCGTGCGTTCAATCGCTCCCCAATTTTGAAGAAAGCCTATCGGGAGCGACATGGCGGAAACAAGCTGATCGCTGGGTATGCGTGCAAGCAGAACAACGCGACCAAGTCGAGGGTGAGGCCGCAGATTATGCCGCTATGGTGCTGTCTTTGCGGGACTATGTGAATAAGAATGGTTTCCCCGGCGTACTTTTGGGCCTGTCCGGCGGGATTGATTCTGGCCTGAGTGCGGCAGTCGCCGCTGACGCCCTTGGGCCAGATCGCGTGCGGTGTGTGATGATGCCCTCGCGCTATACCAGTCAAGACAGTTTGGAAGATGCTGCAGACAATGCGCGCCGCCTAGCTATTCCTTATGATGTGATTTCGATTGAGCCAGCGGTTGAAGCATTCGCCCAGATGTTAAGTGGCCAATTTGCTGGCACGCAAACCGGGATTGCCGAGGAAAACATCCAAAGTCGTAGCCGCGCTGTGCTGCTGATGGCCTTATCCAACAAATTTGGTCACATGGTGTTGACGACCGGCAATAAGAGCGAGATGGCAGTTGGTTATGCCACGCTTTATGGCGACATGTGCGGTGGCTATAATGCGCTGAAAGACCTCTATAAGATGGAGGTTTATGCCCTTTCGCGTTGGCGGAATGCGCATACGTGTCATATCGGCCTTGGTGCGGCTGGCGAGGTTATTCCCCAACGCATTATCGACAAAGCTCCCTCGGCGGAACTGCGCGAAAATCAAACCGATCAAGACAGCCTGCCGCCCTATCCGGCGCTGGATGACATGTTGCATGGCTTTGTCGAAGAAGAGGCTGAGATTGAAGATGTGATCGCGCGTGGCCATGATCCAGCCGTGGTGCACCGCATCCAGAACTTGCTCTATGTCGCCGAATATAAGCGCCGCCAAGCGCCGCCCGGGGTCAAGATTGGTACGCGCAATTTTGGCCGTGACCGGCGCTATCCCATCACCAATAAGTATCGCGACAAGCCCTAAATTGTCGGCCCTTAAGGCTTGCGCGCTTCAACGACCCAGATCGCCCCGCCCAGCGAGAGGTAGCCGTCTTTCAGCCGCGGCAGAATCGCCAATTCCATCTTCTCGCGCACCATCGCAATGGTCTCTGGTGGCAATTGTGCGATTGGTAGGGCTGCGGGGCCAACTTCCATCACGAAATCAGCGGCTTTGATCGCACCCTTGCCAGAGCCCATCGACATGGACGCATCAACCGGAGTGAACTGAACATCGGTCAAGCCGGCTGCTTCCAAAATCGCTTTTGTTCGTTCGGGATTGGCAAATGCAAACGGGCTTGGCGCATCGGGGGGCGGTGGCGGCGGTGGTTCTGTCACGCTGACCAAGACCTGCATCGGCATGGTCACCCATTCGTTCTCTGCGGGCGGACGCCAGCAAACGAACACCACGCGACCGCCGGGCTTCACTTGCTGCACCATATGCGTGAAGGCGGCGGTGGGATCGTCAAAAAACATCACCCCAAAGCGCGAAATCAAGAGGTCAAATTCTTCGTCAAACACCGCGTCTGACGCATCGGCCTCGAGAAACCTTATATTCTCCCGGTT
>NZ_JADCBK010000011.1 GCF_020253525.1 Aquidulcibacter sp. | reverse complement strand
CTGTAGCCAGTGCCTGCGCTACCATACCAGCCATCGGCCGATACGATACCTGGCGCGGCTGCCAATGCGAGGACCGCAGTGGCGCAAAGCCAAATTCTCTTCATGGGTCTATTTCCCTCATAAATCGATAACGCCCGGTTGGGCGCTCCACACACCTAATAAACGATGAAATTGAGAGGTCAACCACTTGCTTAAGGGTTAGTCATGTTCGAAACCGCAATTTTGCGTGTTAACTGCAACAGTGTTGCAATCGCGCCTCATGCGTACAAACAACCATTTGGTTCCACCGTAATACAGGAGGATTTTCACTTTTAATTGAGCAGAATAAAGCCAGATGAGAAGATGGTGAGCCCGCCGGGGTTCGAACCCGGGACCTACTGATTAAAAGTCAGTTGCTCTACCGGCTGAGCTACAGGCTCCCAAAAACTGGGCATCGCGAATCCGCGGTCCGGGTGTGAGCGGCGCTGATAAGCACAGGCCCGCGTCCAGTCAATGCCTCGAGGTGAAGTTCGTCAACGAATCGAGTCTGTCGCTGCACTGTTTTTCTGTTTCTTTTGCATTCAAATCGCCCTGTTGGGCCCAAACTTGCTTGGGGCGACCTTAAGTCAGCTCAGTAAAATGGATACAGCGTGCAAGTTTGGCTTGACCAAACCAGTCACAGCAAGGCAAGTCTGTGACGGGGACAATTTGGAACAAACTGCACGGAAGTTGTACAAATATCATGTTCAAGTGTCACCACTCAAATATTGGTCATACCAAACATCGTGGCGGCGTAGTTTTGTCTTTGGTGCTGGTCGCCATCAGTGCGAACATCGCCACAGGTTGTGCCAGTTCGCGCGACGCAAAGACACCGCCCTCGTCTACCACAGCAACCGACGGTGACGGTGCCAATGGCGAGGCAATTCGAGCAGCCGCAACCGATGCTGCGGTTCAGCCTTTGCGCGACATTGGTATGGTTAAACGGCGAATTCCACCGGCTCTGGCTCGAATCGGCGACCCCTATGCTCCGCCATCCGGGCAAAGCTGTGAGTGGATTCAATATGAGATCCAGCAGTTGGACGCTGCCCTTCAGGGAGATGTCGAGGCCCCTGCCGGCCATGACGATCGTCCGATAACGGCTCGGGGCGGAAACATTGCCAGAGAAGAAGCAACAGAGGCCGTTCGTGGCGTTGGCTCCATGCTTGTACCGCAGCGGAGTTTAGTGCGCATGCTGACGGGAGCTACCAAGGCCGACCGCTTATACGCTGAGGCTGAACAGCGTGGCATGGTGCGACGTGGCTATCTGCGTGGACTAGCTGATTCCAAAAAATGCTAAACTAAACCGCTGTCTCGGCCTTTCCGAAGCCCCAACGATGACGCAAAGCCGCGCGGGCATTGTTGAATTCACCTGCTGCGATGGCCGCCCGCAGATAGGCCATTAAATCTTGGTAGAATCCCACATTGTGCCACGACAACAAGGTTTGCCCCAAGATCTCTTCGGCTTTGAACAAATGATGCAAATAGGCTTTTGACCATTGGCTACTTGCAGGACAAGAACTGGTTGGATCGATTGGGTCTTTGTCTTCGGCAAAGCGAGCATTTTTAATATTGATCGGTCCGTCCCACGTCCACGCTTGGCCATGCCGGCCAGCTCTGGTTGGCAGAACGCAATCAAACATATCAACCCCGCGCGCAACTGCCTCCAGAAGGTCAATAGGTTTCCCAACGCCCATCAAATAGCGAGGCTTGTCCTCCGGCAGTTCTGGGACCGTCACATCCAGCGTTTGGCACATCAACTCGTGTCCCTCGCCGACGGCCAGTCCACCAATCGCATACCCATCAAAGCCAATCGACTTGAGGGCTGAAGCCGAACGGGCACGAAGATCTGGAAAGACTGATCCTTGCACAATGCCAAACAGTGCCTGGGTTGCCCGGGTTCCACCAAAGGCTTGTTTAGACCTCTCACCCCAGCGGGCGGATAACTCGAGGGAGACCAAAGCCTCTTCATGCGACGAACCGAAGGTCGTGCACTCATCCAATTGCATGATAATGTCAGAACCGATCAAATCGGCTTGTAATTCGATTGAGCGTTCTGGCGTCAGCATATGCTTAGAGCCATCAATATGGCTGCGGAATTCAACTCCCGCCTCGCTCATTTTGCGCAAGCCCGCCAAGGACCACACTTGGAAGCCGCCCGAATCAGTCAAGATCGGTTTATCCCACCCCATGAAGTGATGCAGACCACCTAGGCGAGCCAAGCGCTCCCCGCCCGGGCGCAGCATCAAATGATAGGTATTCCCTAAAACAATGTCGGCCCCGGTAGACTTTACTTGATCCACACTCATCGCCTTCACGGTGGCGGCTGTGCCAACAGGCATAAAGGCTGGGGTTCGAATTTGGCCCCTTGGCGTCTCCAACACGCCTGTGCGTGCCAAGCCATCGGTTGCATGGCGCGAGAATATGAAGCTCATGACGTCGGTGCTTTCCAAAGCAGGCTCGCGTCGCCGTAGGAATAAAAGCGATAGCGCTTTTCAATTGCATGGCGATAGACGTCACGTAAAGCTTCCATGCCGATCAAAGCCCCCACCAGCATTAGAAGCGTCGATTTGGGTAAATGGAAATTGGTGATGAGGCCATCGACGACTTTGAAGCGATAGCCCGGAGTAATAAAGATGGAAGTATCGCCGCCGCCATAAGTGATTTCCCCATCTGGATCGACAATTGATTCCAACGTCCGCAGACTGGTTGTGCCAACCGCAATTACCCGCCGACCCTCTGCCTTGGCCCGCGCGACAGCCGCTGCCGTTTGCGCGCTTACTTCATAGGTCTCCGCATGCATCACATGGTCATGGATATTGTCGACTTTCACCGGCAGAAAAGTACCTGCACCCACATGCAGCGTAACCCAATGCCGTTCAATACCAGCGTGATCTAAAGCCTCCAGCAAACTTGGAGTGAAATGAAGACCAGCTGTTGGCGTCGCCACCGATCCGTCTGCACGCGCATAGACGGTTTGATAATCTTGCGCGTCTTGGGCATCCACGGCCCGCTTGCGCGCAATGTAAGGCGGCAAAGGCATAGTGCCGAACTGCGCAATCGCTTGGTCAAGCTCCGCGCCAGATTTCGAAAAGGCCAAGGTAACCTCCCCGGCATCGCCAAGCCCAACAACATGAGCCTGTAAGGAGTCTTGAATGGTCAAAACATCACCCAGACCGACCCGTTTGGCCGGACGCACAAATGCCTTCCAAGTTGAACCATCCAGCCGCTGATGCAGATTAATATCAACAGATACAGGTCCACCAACCGGGCCGCGCTGTGCGCGCGTTGCCTTCAAAGATGCGGCAAGGGTGCGCGTATCATTGAAAATCAGCACGTCGCCTGCCTTTAGATAGTGGGGCAAGGCCGAGACGACGGCATCTTCAATTGCATGCTTGGGTTGGGAAATTAAAAGGCGCGCCGAGTCGCGCGGCACTGCTGGCCGCAGGGCGATCAATTCTTCGGGCAGATTAAAATCAAACTCAGAGAGCTGCATCTTCGTCTTTCAAGTCCGGCGCTGCGAGAAGCGCTTCAATTGCGGCGAGTAAAGGCTTGGGCAAGGGGCCAAATCGGTAAAGCTCGGTCAAAAGAATTTGAGCCGCTTCAATTGATTGACCATAGCCTGCGCATGCTTGCCTCAACCAAGCGCGCCGATCCGGCCAAATCAGTTCTACGCGCCGACTGGGATTAAACGGATCACCCCTCTGCTCGCCTTCATGAGAGGCCCACATCAGAGTCAAGACTAAGTCGAGCGCATGGCCCTGGATCATGCGGTGAGACGCCAGCACCTCCCCTCGCCGAAAGCGGCAGAGACCAACATAAATACAGGTCAAAGCCTCTGATACGGTCCACGTGAAATCGGTCGGTACTGCTTGCCGGGTAGGCTTAAGAGTTTTGACGTCAAAGCCTTCACGCGACCAGATTATTCGGCCAGGTTGAAAAGGAATATTGGCTAATTGCTCGGGGGAAAATACCGCGAACTCGCCAAATATTCCATCCGCAAACAGAACCTTCCAGCCATCAGCTGTGTTGCGATGAGCAAAGCTTAGGGTCTCTACAGACGCAAGCCAACTGAGATCTTCTCGCAGGCAGACAGCCGTCTCTGCCTCGGCAATGACAAAAAAGTCGAGGTCGGAAAAACGATCTGCCCGCCAAACATCTAAACCGACGGAGCCCAAGCCCAAAAGAGCCAATGCGCCGTCTTGTTTCTCAAGGCGTGCACCGATGGCATCCAAACGGCCCAGCAGATGCTGAACCGCTGGGCCAATCGCGCGATCGCTCATGCGACGTCTGCTGCGACTTTCATCGAGATAATTTTGCCCGGTGCGCGTGGTGGTTCGCCCTTAGGCAAAGCGTGAACGGCTTCCATGCCCGAGGCAACTTTGCCCCAAACCGTATATTGGCGATCGAGGAAAGTGGCATCATCTAAGCAAATGAAGAACTGGCTGTTAGCGGAATGGGGCGCATTAGTCCGCGCCATTGAGCATACGCCCTCTACATGCGGCTCCGCATTGAACTCGGCTTTCAGGTCTGGCTTCTTCGAGCCACCCATGCCGCTGCCATTCGGGCAACCGCCCTGAGCCATGAAACCATCAATCACGCGATGGAAGATGATTCCATCATAAAAGCCTTCACGCGCCAGTTCTTTGATGCGTGCGACGTGACCAGGGGCCAAATCAGGACGCAGGTCAATCGTGACGGTGCCGGTGCTAAGTTCCAGAATAAGGGTGTTTTCGAGGTCTTGGCTCATAATCATCTCCATGTCGCAACGCGTCCTAGACGCAGAAGCGGGCGCGGCAAAGCCCTTGCGGTCATTTGTTGGCAGCAATCGCGTCGCAGATTAGCGGACGATCCGGCCTTCGGGGGCCAAATCACAGTTAGAAAACGCCGCTCCACGTTGTTCTAAAGTCGCTTTAAGCCTGGCTTGGAAGCTTGGCCCATCGGTCCGTTGAACCATAACAGTCGGGCGATCTTCTTCAGGCACATCCGCCAAAACCCGAACAGAAAGCATCCTATCTGGATCCACGACAGGCTCACCAACTTTTAGCGCGCGAATAACATCGGTGCCCACAACGGCACGGCCCCAAATCGTATAGCGCCGGTCCAAGGTCGGGTAGGCCGCCCGCATCAAAAAGAATTGGCTATTGGCTGAATTCTCATCGCTTCCGCGTGCCATGCTGGCAACACCCAAGCAATGGTTCCCCCAAGCCGCAACTTTTTTGTCTGAGGTCCGCTCCATTAAGAAGTCGGTCTGCGACGTGACCGGGATCGTCCCTACCCAGCCTATTGTAGCACCGCCCCGATCCACAGCGCGAACAAAATTCGTGGTGGTACCGCGACGGAAGCTAAACTCAGCTCGCAAGTCGGGCTGATCAGACCCGCCCGTACCATCGCCCTTTGGATCACCGCCTTGGGCCATAAAATCGGCCACCACCCGGTGGAAGGACAAGCCATTGTAAAAACCTTCACGCGCCAGCATCTTTACCCGTGCAACGTGATTGGGTGCCATTTCTGGAGCCAACTCAACAATTATTCGCCCCTTAGTGGTCTCATAAATCAACGCATTCTCTGGATTTAGCACACGCCAATCTTCTGGGGGGAAAGCCACTTTGCTTGTTGCAGCGGGTGCTGGAGCCGACGCCACGGGCTTGGCGGCAGCGGTCGAAGCGGCCGCAGCCGGTGGTGTAGTCCATTGCGCCACGGCTGCTGCAGGCTTTCCAGCAGCAGGCTTAGCCGCGCTCGCTGCGGCTGGTGAAGCGGGTCGAGCTGCTGCGGGTGCAGGTGCTGATGTCGACTTTGGTGCAGCCGCCTTGGTGGCAGACGCCTTTGGCGCAGGAGCAGGTGCCTTCTTCGCGGGGGCCTTTTTGGCTGGCGGCGCTTCCCCCATGGGAACAACCCGCAAAGCAGGCGCGCTGGATTGAGCATACACGACGGCACCGCCTAACACGGCGAAGCCAAAACAGCCTAAAGCAAGAATCTGCTTTCTCACGTGAATTTCTCCTTCAGAGCATGCACAACATTTGGGCTCACAAAGGGTGTGACATCGCCGCCCAGGCGGGCAATCTCCTTTACGAGCCGCGAGGCAATCGCCTGATGCTGTACATCAGCCATGTAAAACACGGTTTCGATATTGGGATTGAGCTTCTGGTTCATACCAACCATTTGAAACTCATATTCAAAGTCGGATACCGCCCGCAAGCCTCTGACAATGCAGGATGCGCCGACTTGTTCGGCAAAACTGATCAGAAGCCCTTCCATAGGGCGCACTTCAATCTCGCCATATTGCAAGAATTGCTCGGTATCTTTGACAACCATAGCCACACGTTCTTCCAGCGTGAACATGGGGCCTTTGTCGCGATTAATCGCGACGCCAATCACCAATTTGTCGAACAGTTTGATGGCCCGACCAACCACATCCAAATGGCCTAAGGTAATGGGGTCAAAAGTACCGGGATAAAGACCAACGCGCATCAACGTCTCCTCCGTATGGCGTAGGGTAGTCCCATCAGCTGCTGGGGGCAGCTGGTGGGGATTCTGTACCCTCGGCTGGACCTTCAGCATCATCTGAGCCCATATCGGCCAAACGTTCTACCGAGACCACACGCTCGCCTTCTGAAACGCGGATGATCATAACACCTTGGGTGGAACGACCGGCCCGCCGGATCTGATCTACACGTGTCCGAATCAATTGGCCACCGTCCGTCACCATCATGACTTCATCAGAGTCCTCGACTGGGAAAGCCGCAACCAACTGACCGCCTCGACGGGAGAGATCATGGGCGACAATGCCCTTCCCGCCGCGATTGGTGACGCGATATTCATAGGATGATGCCCGTTTACCCAGGCCTTCTTCAGCCACCGCCAAAACAAATTGTTCGCGAGCTGAGAGTTCCGCATATCGCTCTGGCGACAATTGGACTGGCCCGGCGTCAGAGTCACTGACCTCGTCGGCAATCTCTGCGCTTGCCGAAGCATCAACTTCCTCACCCTGAACCGAGCGGCTTTGCTTGAGATAGGTTGCCCGCTCTTCAGCCGTCACATCCACATGACGCAGAATCGACATGGCGATCACTTCATCACCTTCTGCCAAGGTAATGCCGCGTACCCCAGTCGAGTCTCGGCCTTTGAAGACGCGGACGTCCGTAGCTTGGAAGCGAATGCACTGGCCCATGCGCGTTGTCAGCAGCACATCATCTTGATCCGAACAGATGGCGACATCGACGATTTGGTCGTCCTCATCATCAAATTTCATCGCGATCTTGCCGCCGCGCGCCACGCGTTGGAAATCGGCTAAGGAATTGCGCCGCACATTGCCTTTGCGGGTTGCAAACATCAATTCCAAAGCACCCCAGCTGTCCTCATCCTCGGGCAGAGGCATCACTGTGGTGATTTTCTCATCCTTCTCGATTGGCAGAATATTGGCAATCGAGCGGCCCTTCGTGCGTGGGTCCCCCTGCGGCAGACGCCAAACTTTTTCGCGATACACGATGCCCTTTGACGAGAAGAATAGGATTGGCGCGTGGGTTGAGGCTGCAAACAGGCGGACAACAAAATCCTCGTCCTTCGTTTCCATGCCCGACCGACCACGGCCGCCGCGGTTTTGCGTGCGATAAGTCGACAACAAAGTACGCTTCACATATCCAGCATGTGACACTGTCACGACCATGTCCTCACGCTCGATGAAGTCTTCATCATCAAGATCGAGGTCTGCTTCGATGAAGACAGTGCGGCGCGGCACCGCATAAGTGTCGCGGACGTGTGTCAACTCGGTGCGAATAATTTCAATCCCCCGGGCACGGGAGCGTAAGATATCAAGCAAATCAGCGATCTTAGCCGCCAGAGACCGGACTTCGTTTGACAATTCGTCACGACCCAAGCCGGTCAAGCGTTGAAGGCGCAGATCCAAAATAGCGCGCGCTTGATCTTCGCTCATCCGGATCGTGCCTGCTTCTGTTAGGACAGAACGCGGGTCAGCAATCAACTGAATGATAGGTGCCAAATCATGGGCAGGCCAATCACGGCTGGTCAACGCCAAACGGGCCGAGGCCGGATCAGGCGATTCCCGGATCAAACGGACCACTTCGTCGATATTGGCCACAGCAATCGCTAAGCCAACCAAATCGTGGCCGCGCTCGCGGGCTTTGTTCAGGCGGTGGCGGGTTCGACGTGCAATGACTTCTTCCCGGAAAGTCAAGAAAGTCTCAATCAGCCCGCGCAAAGATAATTGGATTGGCCGCCCGCCCACCAACGCGAGCATATTGACACCAAATGACGTCTGTAGCTGTGAATAGCGATAGAGTTGGTTGAGCACGACTTCAGCCGAAGCATCGCGCTTCAATTCAACAACAACCCGCATGCCGCGACGATCACTCTCATCTCGCAGGCCGGAAATGCCCTCAACCCGTTTCTCGCGTACCAGCTCGGCGATGCGTTCAATCATCGAAGATTTATTCACCTGATAGGGAATTTCCGAAATGATGATGGCTTCGCGATCCCCACGCATAGACTCAACCGACGTCTTGCCCCGCATGATGACAGAGCCACGCCCGGTCAACAGGCCATTGCGGGCACCCGTGCGGCCAACAATCTCACCACCTGTTGGAAAGTCTGGACCCGGGACAATATCGAGCAAATCTTGATCGGACAGGCTTGGATTATCCAAGATTGCCAAAGTGGCGTCGCAAATCTCACCCAAATTATGGGGTGGAATATTGGTTGCCATGCCGACAGCAATACCGCCGGCACCATTGACTAGAAGGTTTGGATATTTGGCAGGAAGGACTACCGGCTCACTCTCTGAGCCATCATAATTATCTTGGAAATTGACGGTAGACTCATCAATATCGTCCAGCAAAGCCATGGCGACCTTGGCGAGTTTACTTTCCGTGTAGCGCATCGCCGCAGGCGGATCGCCATCGACCGAGCCAAAATTCCCCTGCCCGTCGATCAAGGGCAGACTCATGGAAAAATCCTGCGCCATGCGCACCATCGCGTCATAAATCGCGCTGTCACCATGGGGGTGATATTTGCCCATCACGTCGCCCACGATCCGCGAAGACTTCACATGCTTTTTGTCAGGGGTATAGCCACCCTCGCCCATGGCGTACAAAATCCGCCGGTGCACCGGCTTCAAACCATCGCGCGCATCAGGCAGGGCCCGCGCCACGATCACACTCATCGCATAATCCAGATAAGAGGACTTAAGCTCATTCTCGATAGAGATGGGCGTGATGCCTTTTACATCGACAATCGTTGTCTCTGGGCGGTTAGGTTCAATCGGATCTGCGCCGTCTGTTTCTGGGGTATCGGTCAAAGGGTAAGCCGTCTGTTGCTGGTCAAAATGATTGCGATTCGGACGCAACCTTGAACGTGTAGTCTAGCATTCGCCTGTGCGCAGGTCCAAACTTCGTGCATGCATTTGCCGCCATTTGGTGATAGAAGATGTGGGCAATGACCGGAATGGATGATCCTCCCCCCATCAGCCAACAGCACAGGCAAGAAAAGCCACCGCGCAAAGGTCATTTTCAGGCGATTTTGGCAAAACTGGCGATGGTTGGTTTTGTTTTAGGGTGCATGGGGGTGGTTGTGACCCTACTCCTGCCTAAGCCCGATTATGAGGGTCGTCTTGTCGGTCAAATTGGCGACATCCATGCCTATGCGATACCAACTTCTGAAACCGAAGAAACACTGGTCGTTTGGCACGGCAGTCGAAAACTGGCACCTCAAAAGCTCGATCAAATCGGGTCAATCCAGCAGTTTGACCTGTCCTCAGCAGATCGTCAGGCCGCCGGTACCCGCCATCCAGACCTCGTTATCGATGGCTGGTCTGGTGGCATGCATTGCTGCCTGACCCGTTTCATTTTTGACGGTCCGAGCGGAAAGCCCATCGGCAAAGTGGCTCTTGGCGGTAGTAGCGCCTCTCGCTTTGTGCCGCTTGGGCGCTCTGAACCTTTTTCAGCGGCTTTTCTGGCCTTTGATGATGTCACTTTGGATGGGCAGAGCTTTGAACTGGGTGCTTCACTCGCGCCGATCGTCGTTGCCTGGAACGGCACGCGCTTTAGTCTCTTTCTAGAGGCGATGAAGGCTACGACCGCTGAAAGCCATGCCCCATTCTTGCTCTCGGACACTTTCCAAGAAGCCCAATTGGAATTGGACAGCACAGTTGAACTTTCTGATGCGGGCGCGAAAGGCGATAGGGCAAAGGCCCTAGACCTTGCGGCGTCAACTCGTGCGGCTGCAATGGCAGCGGCGCAGCTAGATCCAAGCGACGCAACGAGCTTCGCCCCTTTGACGGAGTTTTTGAACGATTATGTCTATAAGGGCCAAGCTGAAGCCGGCTTGGCTGCGGTTCGCAACGCCCATGTAAAGACGCCAGAAGCTTTACGCGCGGCACTGATGACCTATGCCACGCTGCTTCGTCAATCTCAGTGGTTCGATGACTTAAATCGCCTGAATGATGGCAAGTTGGCTGGCCTGTTAGATCAGTTCGACCCCCCGCGCTGAACCCGGGCCGATATAGTCTGATTATCTCCTGTTTTCACCCATTTTGATGAATTACCTAAGAGTAATACATCAAAAATGCAGATCGGCAGCTGCATCTAAAATCGCTTCACAATCCAAGCGATAGGTCCGGTAAAGGTCTGGGAGGTCGCCGGTTTGACCAAATTGTTCAACTCCCAAAGCTCGTACGCGATGCCCGAGCACAGAACCCACCCAAGACAGTGCCGATGGGGAACCGTCCAATAGTGTAATCAAGCCGGCGCGAGCATGCAGGGGGCTAAGTAGCTGCTCAATGTGACTGGTCAGACGGGGTCCACCCGTCCAACGCGCGCGCCCCGCGGCAGTCCATCCACGGTGCAAAAGATCAGGCGATGTTACTGCAAGCACACCGATACCTGGAAAATCTTCCTTCAGCGCTTCAAAGCCCGCAAGTGCCTCAGGGGCCAGCGCCCCGCAATAGATCAAGGCCAGCTCCGCTCCAAGGCTTGGTGGGATCAACCAATAGGCCCCCAGCAAAGCCCCTTCCCGCCATGTGGCGTCCCTGCGCTGGGGTTGGGCAAGCGTCCGGGTAGATAAGCGGAAATAGTGACATCCCCCGGTCTCTTCTTGCATATCAACAAAACTATGGCGCAGCAAAAGGGCTAGCTCATCGGCAAAAGCAGGCTCCCAATGCGTCAGCCCTGGCTGGCCCATGCCAATCAGCGGGGTATTGATCGACTGGTGCGCACCGCCTTCTGGCCCAAGCGTCAACCCCGAAGGTGTTGATATCACCATGAAGCGCGCATTCTGATAGATTGCATAATTCAGCGCATCCAGACCGCGGGCGATAAATGGGTCATAAAGCGTGCCGATGGGGAATAGGCGCTCGCCAAAATGCTCCCCAGCTAACCCGAAAGCAGCCAGATTGAGAAAGAGATTATTCTCCGCAATGCCGAGCTCTATATGTTGGCCAGCGTCAGAACCCGTCCAGATTTGGGGGCTCGCTATCTTGCGGTCCTTAAACACATCCTTGGTCGCGGTGCGCGAAAACAAGCCGCGCCGGTTCACGAAGCCACCCAAATTGGTCGAGACTGTCACGTCTGGTGAAGTGGTCACAATGCGGGCGGCAAAGTCACTTTCTGTCTTGGCAATATCGGCGAGGATTTTTCCAAATGCGGCTTGGGTGGATTGTTGGTCGCCACTGGGCACTTCAAACGTCTCAGGAATGGCAACTGGGGCAGGATTAAAGCGGCGCTTCACATCGGCTTGGAACGGGGCTTGGGCAATCAAAGCGCGAACGGCAGCTTCATCGGCTTGATTGAGGCCTGCTAGCGCCTCCCATTCCTGGCCCTCTGGAACACCCAGCGATTGGCGTAAGGCATCAATCTGAGTTGGGGTCATGAGACCGGAATGATTGTCCTTATGGCCCTGAAAGGGAAGGCGCCACCCCTTCACCGTGTAGGCGATAAACAATTTAGGGCGATCATTCTGAGCGGCTTGGTCAAAGGCTTCTACCAAAGTCTCAAGGCAATGACCGCCCAATTGGGTCATTAGATTGGAGAGCGCCGCATCATCATAGCTGGCGATCAGGACCTGCCCGTCGTGTGGCAAATCTTGCAACAAATGTTCGCGCCAGGCCGCCCCACCTTGATAACTCAAGGCCGCGTAAAGATCGTTGGGGCACGACTCAATCCAGGCTTGTAAAGATTGTCCGCCGGGCTTGGCAAAAGCTTCCAACTGGCGCTTGCCATATTTGAGGGTCAGAACGTCCCAGCCAACGGTTTCGAAAATATCATCAAACCGATCCCACATCCGCTCAGAAGTCGTGGCATCCAAGCTTTGGCGATTATAGTCGACGATCCACCAGATATTGCGTAAATCATGCTTATAAGCCTCAATCAAGGCTTCATAAATATTGCCCTCGTCCAACTCTGCATCGCCCAAAAGCGCAATCATCCGCCCCATGGATTCTGCCGGCACCCTGCCCCGAGCAGCCAGATAATCCTGTACCAAAGCCGCAAAGGCGGTGACGGCCACCCCCAGACCAACAGAGCCAGTCGAGAAGTCCACATCGTCTTTGTCTTTTGTTCGGCTCGGATAGGATTGGGCACCACCCAGACCACGAAATCGTTCCAATTGCTCGCGGGTTTGTCGGCCAAACAAATATTGCGCCCCATGAAACACAGGGCTGGCATGAGGCTTTACCGCTACACGGTCCTGTGGACGCAGAGCCTTGAAATACAGTGCCGTCATCAAGCTGGTCATGGAAGCACACGAGGCTTGGTGCCCGCCTACTTTAAGACCATCGCGATTTGGACGCAGATGATTGGCGTTATGGATTGTCCATGAAGCCAGCCACAACAGGCGTTCTTCGATGGTGGCAAGGGCTTGAAGTTCTTGCGGCGAGAGGGACGGCTTGGGTACGGGAGCAATTGCGTTCATTCGAACACATTAACGGCAGCCGTCAGAACTTGCCAGTAGTGATAACCAAGCTGTTACTCGGCTGGGGTGGCTTGTGCCTGAGCCTCGCTGCGTTCAAATTCTTCAATGGCTTTTGCACGCGCTTCTGGGCTTCCGGTAAAGCGGGCAAGCAACATGTAAACGACCGGCACCACATAAAGTGTCAGAGCGGTTGCGCACAAAACGCCAAACACCACAACAACCCCAATATTGGCGCGCGCCTCACTGCCTGCCCCACTCGACAATGCCAAGGGCAAAGCCCCAGCAACTGTGGCCACAGAAGTCATCAGAATGGGACGCAGACGAAGATCGGCCGCCTCAGCAATCGCGTCGCGGACTGCACGACCCTCGTCGCGCAATTGATTGGCAAACTCCACAATCAGGATGCCATTCTTCGCCGCTAGGGCAACCAGAATAATCAAGCCAATTTGGGAATAAATATTGAGGCTAAAGCCCGCCGCATAAAGCCCAAATAGGCCTCCCGCGATGGCCAGTGGCACCGTGATCATGATCGTCAAAGGATGGACAAAGCTTTCAAACTGCGCCGCCAAAGTCAAAAACACGATGAGGATAGCCAAAGCAAACGCAAACCCGATTGCCGAGCCTGCTTCCTTAAATTGTTGTGACTGGCCAGTGTAATCAATCTTCATGTCGGGCTTCATTTCCGCCGCCGCTGCTTCTTCCAACCATTTCACCGCTTCGCCAATTGAATAGCCCTTGTTCAAATTGGCCGTCACAGTGACGGCGCGCAATTTATTGACGCGCGGCAAATCATCGGTGCCGCCGAGATTTTTCGTTGTTACCAGATTAGATAATGGCACGAGTTCGCCTGTCCGGTCTGAGCGCACATAAATGCGGCCTAAGGCTTCAACACTTTGACGCTCGCGCCGATCAACCTGCAGAATTACGTCATATTCCTCACCCTCGGCAGGATAAGTCCCCACCCGGCGCAAACCAGTAGTCGCTTCTAACGTCCTGCCAATGGATTGCACCGAAACACCGAGCGCAGCTGCCCGTTCACGGTCAATTACAATCTCAATCTTGGGCGAAATCGGCTCATAATTCATGCGAATGCGAGCAAATCCTTCGTTGGACCTACCTTTGGCCACGATCTTTTCGGCGACAGCGGCTAATTCTTGATAGTCACTGCCACCCAAAACAATCGACACACCATCATTGCCGCCGCCACCGCGACCTCCAGAGAATGCATTCTGCATGGACGCCCGAAACTGGGCCCCCGGAATGCCAGCAAGCTTGCGATTAAGCTCGTCGACAATCTCATTGCCATCACGACGGGTACCCCATTCGGCCAAAAAGATTCGGCTGAGGCCACGATTCATCCGGTTGGTGCCTTGATCTTGGAAATTCGGGGCGATCACAAGGGTACGGGTTGCCTCGCCACTCTTAACATATTCGGCCAGAACAGGCTCGATCTTGGCCACAATTTGACGTGTATAGGCAAAGCCTGCCCCTTCCGGCCCACTGAACTGCACCGTGATATTGCCGCGATCTTCTAGCGGAATGAGTTCGCTGGGGAGTTTGGTTGCGAAAAAGCCTGCCGCGAGAATGGCCACGCCCATCACCGCAAAGGCTGTTTTCGGGGCCTTTAAACTTGCTTGCACCGAAGTTGCATACGAGGCACGGACCGCGTCAAACGACTTGTCGATAAAGGCTGACAGCTTGTTGGTCTTGTCGGCAGGCCGCAGTAGGAGCGAGCCCATCATCGGTGTCAGAGTAAGGGCAACGAAGGCCGAAATGGTCACCGCAGAGGCAATTGTAACGGCTAGCTCGACGAATAGTCGCCCAACAAACCCGCCGGTGAACAAGAGCGGCGTAAAGACAGAGACCAACACCGCGGTTGTCGCGATGACCGCAAATGCAACTTGGTTTGTCCCGCGCTGCGACGCGATTAGGGCGGGTTCACCTTGGTCTATTCGGCGCTGAATGTTTTCTAAAACGACAATGGAATCATCAACAACCAAGCCAATTGCAAGAACCAGCGCCAAGAGCGTGATCAGATTTATGGAAAAACCAAAGACGCCCAAAACACCAAAAGTCGCGATCAAACACACCGGTATGGTTGCTGCTGGCAAAAGGGCCGCGCGAAAAGAGCCAAGAAACAAGAAGATGACGAGGATAACCAGTACGATGGCTTCACCCATCGTAGTCCAAACACCCGAAATGGCGCGCTCAATGAAAACGGTTGAGTCGAAAGCAACCACAATCGTTGTGCCTTTGGGCAGGGTCTTGGCGATGACATCATTTTGTGCTCGGACAGCTTTGGCAACATCAAGCGCATTTGCATTTGATTGCCGCACAATGCCCAGACCCACCTGATTGACCCCGTTGCCGCGGAAAATCCGTCGGTCATCTTCGGGCTCAACGGCCACGCGGGCCACATCTTCTAGGCGGGTCACTCTGCCATCGCCGCTGCGGCCGATAGGCATCCGGCGGAATTCTTCTGCCGTCCGATAGCCGCGCGCAATGCGCATCGTGTAGTCGCGCTCTTGGCCTTCAATGGTGCCAGCCGGCAATTCAACATTTTGGGCGCGAAGGGCAGCATCCACATCATCAGGCGTAAGACCGCGTGCCGCTAGGGCCTCAGTATCCAGCCAAACCCGCATCGATTGGCGTAAGCCGCCAAAAACCCGAACGGTCGCCACACCATCAATCGCGCTCAGCCGATCGACCAAAGTTCGTTCCGCAAAACTCGTCAGTTGCGCCGTTGTCAAATTGCTCGACGCCAAATTGAGGAACATGATGGGGTCAGAGTCGGCGTCCGACTTTTCTACTTGCGGCGGATCCACACCTTGTGGGAGGCGATTTTGGATACGACTGACCGCCGCACGGACATCGTTTGCTGCTTCATCCAGATTTCTTGATAACTTAAACTCAACCCGGATAGAGGAGCGCCCATCCCGGCTGGAAGCCTGAATCGACGCGAGGCCTTCAATCCCGGTCAACTGATCCTCAATGATCTGGGTTATGCGCGTCTCAACAATATCCGACGACGCCCCGCGATATTGCGTCGTGATTGACACAATCGGGGGATCAACGGCCGGCAGCTCTCGCAGCGGTAAGGTGCGAAACGCAATTAGGCCAAATGCAATGAGGAGAAGGCTGGCAACAGTGGCCAGAACCGGGCGTTTGACGGAGACGTCAGCAAGAAACATCAGCCGCCACGTCCATCGGTTTTCGCTGCCGCGGGGGCTACTTTGGCATCAGCGGATTTGGGGCCCGGTGCAGCGCCGACGGGTTTGATGGGCTGGCCGTCGCGCAAACCAACAAGGCCTTCCGTGATTACCATCGCACCGACTGGCAGCCCGCTGACGATCTCTGCAAAGCCGTCTCGACGCATGCCAATGCTAACCGGCACACGCTTAGCTTTCTGTCCCTCCCTGCCATCGCTCTGTGCGATAAACACAAAGCTCGAGTTACCTTCTTCTAAAAGCGCGACTTCCGGAACGGCCGGCATGCGACGATCTGGGGTCATTAAATCAACGCTCATCAACATGCCCGGGCGCAAGCGCCCGTCATTGTTTGGAATATAGGCACGGGCGCGGATGGTACGAGAACGTGGATCAATCCGCGTATCAACAAACCGAACAGTTGCCTTGTAAAGTTGGTCAGGGATAGCGGTAGAGCGTATTGCGACCTCGGTTCCCACCTGAAGAGAGCCCAGTCGAGTTTCAGGCACATCAAAATCTACTTTGATTTGCGAGATATCATCAAGGGTTGCCAAGACATCGCCGGGCCGGGCCAACTGGCCCGGGCTAACGTTGCGCAGACCAATTCGGCCTGAAAATGGTGCTCGGATGATCCGATCTGAGAGGCGCGACTGGACGGAATTGGTCCGTTGAGCAACGCTTTGCGCGCGTGCTCGCGATGATTGAGCGCGCTGATCAACGCTCTGCGCGCGTCGGGTTAGGGCATTGGCGCGCGCCTTTTGGGTTTCAATTCGTTGGGAAGCCCCCTCCGCGCGCTCTTTGGCAACCTGCAAACGGGACTCCGCAGACTGCAATTGTGCACGCGCCGAATCGAGGCGCGCTTTGGAAGCAAAGCCGCGCTCAGCCAGAGCGGTCACGCGATCAAAATTCAACTTGGCTTCGCTGCGAACGGCTTCAGCTTCGACAATCCCTGCCCGCGCGGCTTCAAGATCGCGGCTTACAGCATTGATTTCATTGTAAGCCGCGTCAGCTTCCGCTCGGGCCGCGGCGGCCTCTTGATAAACACCGTCCGCATCGTCAAACGCAGCCGCAACATCATTGCGTGCGCCACCAAGGTCCGCAGATTGCTCGGTTCGTGCCAAAACGATCAAGACCGCCCCCCGCTCAACGGTCTGGCCACTCTCAAATCGGACCTCGTCCACCACATCTTGGACTTTGGATGTTACGGTGATGGATTCGTTGGCTAATGCAGTACCGGGCACTTCGACCCGATCAGAAAAAGTACGCACCTCAGCTTTCGCTAAGGCGACGGTTGCAGGCCGAGCTCCACCTTTGCTGGCCCCCCCTTTGCCTTGCCCGGCAGAAGCACCAGCTGTTCCGCCCGCGCCCGGCTTACCAAACAGACCGACTTCCTTCAGCAAGACAAATGCAAACATGGCGACAAAAGCCGCCCCTGCTAACGCAAAGAAAAAGTGACGTCTTAGAAACTCAGGCAAAACAAAAATCTCCGAGACAGGCTTTTCTCTGACTTTTTAGGTTAAAGCTAACAAAGCTTAGCGTGCAGGTAAGCGCCTTGTCATTATAATCCCCTGCACTTTTATCGGCTTGTACGCAACATGAACGCTTCGCGATCAGCTGCTGCCTGTCTTAAGCATTCGCCTAGAGAGTTAGGGCGAGGATCGCACATTTCCAGTCAAAACTTGTGCCATAGCCCTACAACAATGCCACGATCAGCGGAGACTTCACTTTGGTCAAGACGCTGCCGCCATCCAAACTCAACGGCCAAATTCTGCGTGATCGGGCGAACATAGCCAATCTGCGCCCGAATAATCGCCTTGGTACAGCCATTGCCATCCCCAAATATTTTCACCATAGCCTTTTGTTCTTTGGCCATTTTTAGGCCTAAAGTGGCATCAAATCGCGTGCCAACACCACCTTGGTCACAGGATCTAGATGCCGCCTCAAAATTAGCCCAAGCACGCTCGCCCAGACTTTTGCCAAGCGCAAAGCGGGTTTCCACCCCATACGACCGGCCATTTTCATCCCGCGGGCTTGGAACCGAAAAGCCGCCTATTTGAGCAGAGACTGCCAGGGTTTGACCAAGGTAAATCTGACGGCGCGCCGCAATTTGAACCTCGTCTAGCACCCAATCCGTCGACGGGGATTGAATAGCTTCACTCCAGGAAGGAGAGACAACAAGTGCCCAGCCACGGGTTAGGCCATATTCGCCATAAACCTCAAACGAGGTACCAGATGGCGTGAGATCGGAACTGACTTCGACCAGATTTGCAATTAAAAGCCCTTGTTGGGGTGACGGGACCCAAGCCCCCGCAATCGCGGGGGCGGGAATAATCCCAACGCACACCCAACCTAGCCAAGCTGCAAGCTTGTTAAAATCTATGTGTTGAACCCAGGAGATTGGCGTGCCACCTTACGTAACAGGCCTGGCCACGCCAACATTCCGCCAAGTGCCTGAGTGAATGCAGGTTTGACTTGCTGGCCCACCCGCTCTTCCATCGCCTCATCACAGGTCAAAAGCTCACCACCAGCTTGGGCGAGGACCTGCATCTTGCAAGCGCGTTCGAGATAAAACATACGCATAAAGGCCGAAGCGGCGGATTCTCCAACCGTCAATGTGCCGTGATTGCGTAACAACATGAAATTCTTGGCACCGATGTCGGCTACCAAACGCTCGCGCTCATCAAGGTCGAGCGCCACACCCTCGTAATCATGATAAGCAAGATCGGCGGTGCATGCCATGGCAGTTTGGGAAATCGGCAATAGACCGCCCTTTTGCGCACTTACGGCGACCCCCGCATCACTGTGGCAATGAATGACACACATGGCGTCTTCGCGCGCTGCATGAATGGCGGAGTGGATCGTAAAGCCCGCTGGATTGATGAAATAGGGTGTTGGCTCAATGACATTGCCATTCAGGTCAACCTTCACCAAGGACGAAGCGGTAATCTCGTCAAACATAAACCCATAGGGGTTGATCAGAAAGTGATGGTCGGGCCCAGGTAGGCGCAACGATATATGCGTGAAGATCATATCGTCCCAGCCATACAACGCGATTAGACGATAAAGTGCGGCACAATCGACACGCGCCCGCCACTCCATATCATCGACTTTGTCGCCATAAATCGGAGCAGCGCTTGCCATCATACCAGTCAAGGCAGGTGCAGCGCCCGCGGGCAGAGCCGTACCACTTTCGGAGCCTGAATTTTGGGTATGAGCATTCATCTGACATTTCCTCCGCTACTGGACACAAACTCTCTCAGCTCTTTTGAAACCGGTCAAGTTACCTGCAGAAACTCTGCATTTTTAAGAAGGTCGTTTACATTCTGGTAACCACACCAACCCTACCGATTATAACGCAATGTCGAAAAATAGCACCAACCATCCGCTCATTACGCTCGCAGAAAACAGTTCGCGAGAGGCACGCGAGGCATTGGTAGCCGCCACTGCAGCACAATTTCTGGATACGGGCACGGAAGCAAGCCTCATGGAGCGCACGCTTTTCTCCGACATCCTTGTTAAGCTCTATAATTTCGCCCGCCAAGAGGTGCGGCTAAAGCTCTCAGCGACACTTGCCATGGCCGATTGGGCACCGATCGAACTGGTACGTGAACTTGCCTTAGATTCGTTTGATATTGCCCAACCCATCCTGGCCTTTTGCCCCATCCTCAATGACGACATCCTTGTCGAGGTGGTCAAGGCGTGCGGATTTGATCATCGTGCTACAATTGCTGAGCGTTCGTGCATTGGAGAGATTGTCTCAGAAAGTCTCATTGAGACCGAAGATAAGAAAATCTTGAGTACACTCGCCGCCAATGTGACGGCGCGCATCGCACCGAAAGACTTTGAGCGAGCCATGAATGTGCTGTCAGATACGCCAGAGTCGCTAAACGCCCTCATCACGAGACATGATTTACCCCCGAGCCTAGTTGCTGCCGCCTTTGCCATTGCAGGTGCCGAAGCACGAGATGCCATCACCGCCCGGGTATCGCCCCGGATTGCAAGCCGGCTTGTTAGCATCGTCGCTGATACGGCGGCTGATGTTGCCGCCACCATGACAAAAGGCCTATTCAACCATCCGATGCCCGAGCGTGTGGTCGAAACGGTCAGGAAAACTGCGCGCAACATGGATGTGAAGCCGACACCAGGATTCCTGGTTGCGGCCCTAATGCGAGGGGAACGAGAGCAGTTTATTCGGGGAATTGCACAAATCCTTGAGCTGCCCGTTGCAGGTGTTAGCCGAAAACTGATTAGCGCAGAGACAGAAAGTATTGCATTGGCAGCGCGGGCAGCCAATTTTGACTCATCCATTGTTAGAACGATTTACGAGACCCTCGAAACACGTTCCATCCCGTGGACGATTGGGGATGATCGCACCGTGGCCCTTGTCTGGATGCGTTGTTCTCCAGGTGCCGCACGCACTGCCTTTGCAAAAGGCATGGCCAACTAATAAAGAACAAAGGTCGGCTCCCTTTGTGGGGTCAGGCGGTCTTTAGACTTTGGTTGGATCGAGTGCATGACCTCTTCGCGCAGACGCCTTGAACGTATTGCCTTTGTTGCCAGTGCGCGCCCAGAAGCGCGTGAGGCCATGACGCGGATGCGCCACCTGTATGGCTCGGTTAAAGAAAGCGATGCCGATGTCATTGTGGCCTTAGGTGGCGATGGCTTGATGCTTGAAACCCTCCGGCGTCACATGGATGACGGCATTCCCGTGTTCGGCCTCAATCAAGGCACGATTGGCTTTTTGATGAATGACTATCGCGAGGGTGATTTGCCTGACCGGATCGCTGCTGCCAAGGCTTCCGTGATCCACCCGCTACGCATGTCCACCGTGCAAGTCGATGGCCAAGTGCACGACCATGTTGCCATTAATGAAGTGTCACTTCTACGCCAGACCCACCAAACGGCACGCCTCCGGATCGTGGTAGATGAGGCAGAGCGGTTGAACGAAATCATTTGCGACGGCGTATTGGTGGCAACCCCGGCAGGTAGCACTGCCTATAATTTATCGGCGCACGGGCCCATTTTGCCCTTAGGATGTGGGCTTTTGGCGCTAACGCCCATCAGTGTATTTAGACCTCGTCGGTGGCGAGGTGCGCTACTTCGACGCGAATCGCATGTCCGCTTTGAAGTTCTGGATGCAGATCTGCGCCCGGTTGCCGCCTCTGCCGATAGCCAAGAAGTTCGCAATGTCGCGAGCGTCAGCATTCGCGAGGATCGCTCACGCAGCATGGTCATGTTGTTTGACCCCGACAGGTCCTTGGACGAGCGGATGCTGGCCGAACAATTTGCGCAATAATTCAATTATTTCGAGTAACCGGCGCGTAGACACTTCAGATATTGAGGCAGTTTCGTCACATCAGTTAAGCGTCTTTCATAATCTATTAAACGCAATTTGATAGGCTTTGGTCTTGATTGGAGTATCCGATGTCAAGTCAAGATGACCAAGTTGAATTTATCTCGCCGCCCAATCGCCTAAAAGCGAAACTAGGTAATCGACTTGGCGGGTTTGACGCCGCGGCGATTGCGCGGGCTGAAGCTGCGCTTGCCTCTATGTCCGACCAATTTGCCGGTTGGCTAAATGACGAGCTTACCAAGCTGGAGGCCGCTTATGCAGTGGTTAATAAAGCCGGTTCTGGTGAACATGAGCTTGAAGAATTTTACCGTCGCGCGCACGACCTAAAGGGCTTGGGCTCCACTTATGGCTTTCCGATTGTCTCGCAATTTGCGGCGTCTTTGTGCAAATTGATTGACAGCCCTGAGGGCCGCGCCAAAGCCCCTCGTCAAATACTTGATGCCCATGTCGGTGCCATTATTGCTGCGGTCAAGCAAAACATTAAAGATAGCGACCATCCAATCGGCAAAGCTTTGTTGGTTGAGTTGCAGACACAAGTAAACCGCTACGCTGCCTCTCAATAAGCGGCAACAAAACCTAAAAATATTTGAACCCGGCCGTTTGGCCGGGTTTTTTCGTGCTGAATACCACTAAAATTGTCGAGACTGACCTGAGGGGTGCTTAAGGCCTGCTTGTTATGGAGGTGTCCTCAAGCCCAACACGCAGGAGGATTAAGTTCGAAACAATGGTGACCCAGGTTGTTTCTTTGGCGCGTGTCGAACTGCTGCAAAGCCTCGCTGCAGGTGAAATCCAATTAGCCTTTCAGCCGCAAGTTGATTTGTCGACAAAGGCGATTGTTGCCTTTGAAGGTGTCGCGCGCTGGCACCACCCCAAACTTGGTCAATTGTCACCGGGCTTGTTCTTTAGTCTTGCTGCAAAAGAAGGGCTAATGGGGGTCATTAGTCGCACTTTGGGTGCACAAGCCGCTCGCGCCGTCCATACGTGGCGTAGTCATGGCTACAAGATTGATATTGCCATTAATGTAGGCATCACTGACGTGATGGACCCCACTTTTGGCAAAGACCTGCACGATTGTGTTGCCAGTGAGGGCGCGCGGCCCGAGTGGATGATTTTAGAAATCGATGAAGAAGAATTGGTATGCACCGGGGCTCAGGGCTTGGCATGCCTCGAAATCCTAGCAGGATATGGCTTTCGAGTGGCACTTGATGCCAAAGGCCCCCCAAGTCTGGCCCTAGACAAGCGCGCCCGGTCATTGTTTTGCCAGCTAAAGTGTGGTGGCCCCACCATGTTGGCGGTCGCGAGTCGGCTTCATTCGGTGGGGGCCAGTGCCTTTATGCGACGGATTCAAGCGGCTCAAGCGGCAGGGATGCCGGTTGTCGCCGTGGGGGCGGAGTCCGCAAAGGCCATTCGCCAATGCTATCAAATCGGCTTTACGCGCCTACAGGGCCATTTTATTGCGCCCCCGCTGAGCTTTCAGGTCGCCTCCGAAATGTTGTTGGAGCAGCCTTCAGGTTTGGACGACAGCCCAGAATCTTACGGCCCAGAATCTTGCGGTCCTGACTCCGAACTTGCATCAGAAGGCAAAAGCGCAGACCTGTCTCCAGAAATTGTCGCCACAACGACTTTAAAGGTCACGTCGCACAGACCTTTACAGCTCTTCAGTTTGGAAGATATTGCCGAGCCTGAGCAGCATAATTCTGAGGCGGCTTAACCGACAGCAACCCGCTTTTCTTCCGCCTCTTCGCGGACAAAGTCCAGCTTCTCGAGAAGATAATTCAGATCCTCATCTGGGATCGACTGGAAGCGTGTCAGGACACGTTCGATCATCCGCTTGCGGAATCTTGTGCGATCATCCGCTGTCCCATCAAACTCTGTCTCATGAAGAACTTCGATGGCAGCACGGAATGCTGGGTAAAGACTCGGGGGCATGTTGGCCCGCTCAAAAATGGCGCGCAGCCCCATGGTGCCGCCATCATGGACCAGAAGCCAGGCCTTATTGTGCGCAATCCCTGCAAGTTCCGCAAAGGCATATTCCACCAAGCGCACTTCACCTTGGCATAGAGCCCGCAAAACAAAGCTGGGGGTCAGACGGCCATTGAGGTGTAGTTGCTGGACATAGCGCTTCATGTCCGCTTGCAGACCAGCCTGCGCGATCAAATCAATGCCAGCACGTTCCCGCGTGTTGGTAGCGAGATCAATCGCCATTTGTGGCGGCATGGCATGTTTCTCGACCAAGCGATCAAACAATTCGCCAGTGAGGCGTGCGGCCAATTTTTCAGAAACCAGAACCGGCAGAATAGGACGCTCAACCATAGCCTCGTGCAGGGCGCGAACGGTGGGGAACCGATCAAGTGCGCGGGTCATGCCCACTTCATTGAAACTTGCCCCTTCATTGTGCAGGGCTTCGATAATGGCTCCATCTATACCATGGGTGCAGAGTGCGGTTGTTACCGTTTCGGACAAAGTCTCCCGGCGGGCAATCGCATATTGGCGTGCTGGCTCGGCAGATTCCAAAATTTCCACCAAATCCTCATCACTGAGGACGGGCGAGCTTTCGAGCAAAGGTATCGCGATCGAATCGATATCGCGTGCCAATTTTGCCGCAATCTCTGGAGGGAGATTTGGTGATGCTTTCAGAGTTACAGCTAAAGCCCGTCGGACACGCTCTGCCGCACCGGCGACGACAATTTGCAAAATCTGCTCGGCATACTGACGTTCTTCATCTGTCAATGTGACCGTATCAATACGCCGACACAGCCGATAACACGCCAAAGCACGGTCTTCATCCGTATCGCCTTTGATCAAAGCCCGAATGTCTGCTTCACTCAGATTTACGCGTAGCGTTGAAACGCCCATGACACATCGCTCCCAGAACCACATTTGCCGTGATTCGCAACACAGCTAAGGTGCTCTGTTAGGGTTAATGGCGTCTTTACACAGGTAAATACTTGGGCTGTTGTGATGCGGGCTGAGACTAAAATGACAATCTAAAAATCAAAAACTTCAGGGGGGAAAATTATGCTGCTCAAAGGACTCAAAGTCATCGAATATGCCACGTATATCGCAGCACCCGGTGCCGGTGGCTTGATGGCTGACTGGGGGGCGGATGTGATCAAGATTGAACCACCCGGTGGTGACCCTATCCGTCGCTTCTTTGATACAATTGGGTCAGATATTGCCGAAAACCCTGTTTTTGATCTCGATAATCGTGGCAAGCGCTCCATCATTATTGATACAGGGCAAGATGAGGGACGAGACATTGTCCGGAAGTTAGTCAAAGATGCAGATGTCTTCATCACCAATGTCCGCCCTGGTGGCTTGACGCGCGCAGGCTTGGATTATGCAGCATTGTCACGCGTTAACCCCCGCCTCATCTATGCCAATGTCACCGGCTATGGGCTTGAGGGCCCCGACGTTGACCGCGCTGGGTTTGACGTAGCCGCTTTCTGGTCGCGCTCTGGCTGGGCGCGCTTAACTGCCCCCAAAGGCGTTGAGCCGTTTCCTATTCGAACGGGGGTCGGGGACCACATTTGCTCGCTCTCAACCGTTGCAGGTATTCTCGCTGCCCTCCACGGTCGGCAAACGACTGGCAAGGGCCAGCATGTCGACGCCTCGCTTCTGCGGGCCGGGACCTATACGTTGGGATCTGACATGTCGATCCAAATGCGTTTTGGACGTTTGGCCTCGACCCGACCACGCCACGAAGCCGTCAACCCGCTCGCCAATTTCTTTCAATGCCGCGACGGACGTTGGTTGACCCTCTTGCCCCGCCAAGGAACCGCGGATTGGCCGCTTTTCTGCCAAGCCCTCAGTTTGGAAGCGCTTCAGAATGATCCCCGCTTTGCAACATCTAAAGCACGACGCGAAAACGGGGCGACCCTCGTTGCCTTAATGGACGAAGTTTTTGCTTCCCGCGACTTCTCCGATATTGCAACACGGCTGGATGCGCATGATCTTGTTTGGGCCCCCGTGCAAAGCCCAGCCGAAACAGTAGCCGACCCGCAATTCCTCGCCGCTGGCGGTATGACCCAAATTGAAGATGGGCGAGGTGGATCAAAAGCCTCCCCTTCTGGTCCTATTCGCTTTCCAGGCATTCCAGAAGCAACCAAGCGGCCCGTCCCGACCCCCGGCAAAGATGCACGCGCCGTTCTGGCTGAAGCGGGCTTCAGCGCAGAGGAGATTGAAGCATTGCTCGTGAAATCTACCGTTGCCGAGAATCTCTAATTGTTTTGGGTGGTCGGTTCCCGGACTGGCCACCATAAAGGCCCGACTGCGATCAAGAGAACAAGGATGTTAATGACGGCATTGGATGTGTTGCCCGAAGCAATTGATCCGGCACTATCGAGGCAAAACCAGGTCAAGATACCAGCCAACGCGGTCCGCCTAACGGCCTCTGGTGCGTGATCATAGACCCAAACCGATAGGCACCAGATCATCACGCCCCAGCCCGCCAAAAAGCCGCCTGTCAGGGCCGATAGGAAGCGCGTGTCGGGGGAGGCGAACGTCGTCGCCCCATCCAACGGCCAACTCAGCAGGTCCAATGTCCAACGGGCAGGTTCTGCGGTTGCGGCCATGGTTCCCAAAAAGAACACCGGACCAAAAGAGCCAACGACTAGGGCCGTCACCTTCAACCAGAATTTGTGTGACGCGTGGTTCACCACCCAGATCATCCGGTCGGCCATTGGGTTAGAATGGTTGCCGCATCAAAATAGTCTCGCCAATAGGTAATGAGCCCCTCTTTGACTTCGAAGACACCTGTAACAGGCAGTTCAACCCATTTATCCTTGAGGCGGTGGCGATCAAGGCGTTCCAGAAATACAATTCCGCCACTGGCCGATTCCCGCAAAATCTTGAACTCATTTTCCAAGGTCGGCGAAAAGAACGGCTTGAGAACGGCGCGAATGCCTTGAGGGCCAATCACCTCACCAATCGGAGGCGGGTTGATATAAACGCAGCTTGGCGCAACCAAAGCCAAAGCGGTGTCATAATCCAATGGCTCCATGGCCTTTAAAAAGCTGGTGACAACTTCAATCGATTGGCGGCTTATATCGGTCATGATGCACTCCTTATGGCTTAGACCCAGAACTTCCCAATGATTGAAGTCTGTTGCAATTACGTCGCTGGTTATTAGCTGTTCGCTTGGGCTGCCGCGCGAAACATGGCTTCGGTTTCGGGGTCGGCAGGAAATAGCGTTTCCAGGCGTAATTCATCTGCCGTAATGTCTTGAGCCGTGCCAAACGTCGCTACAACGGCAAACATGGAGATCTTCATGCCTCGAATATCCATGTTAAAGGGGATCACCGGCACCAGCGAAGCATCAGCCGCCGACCAAAGGATATGGGGGTCCTGATAGGGGGCAAGCTCATCCAAGACCGCTTTCATCTCAATGCCGGCCAAGGCCTCTGCCTCACGCTGCGCTCGCTGCCACATTAAGGGGCCAACGGCCGACCAATTAGTCACAAAGGGCCGAATCCCGTTGGGATGAAAGAAAAGTCGCATAAGGTTACGACCCTCGCCGCCAACACGGCTCCAAATATCCTCGCCCAACATAGCGCCCAATTGATCAAACGATCGATTCGACAGGCGGACATTCCAAGCCCGGTCCAAGGCAAGAGCCGGAAACGGCTCATGTGCTGCCAGCATCATTCGGATAGCCGACATCACCTGCGCCATTTGAGGGTCATCCAAGGCACGCGTTTTGAAGATCGGTGCATATCCAGCTGCCGTCAGCCACGCATTGCGCTCACGCAGGGGAACTTCCAGAGTTTCACTCAATTGTAAGATCATGTTGCGACTGGGATTGGCGCGTCGCGATTCCAGAAAACTGACGTGACGCTGCGAGACACCCGACATCAAGGCAAGGTCCAATTGCGACAAACGGCGCTTTTGACGCCAATCTCGCAATAATTTGGCAAAGCCGCCATCGCCATCGACATAATTTGTCTGAACCGAAATCGTCATAGGTTGCCCCCAGTGATACCTCCAGACTGACACGGCCAAAGTGTCGGTTCAATGACGTCAGAGGTAATTGCCGACACGCAGTTTGGCCGCCAATCTATCTGTTACAGGCATGCAAGACGCACGATAGCCTAAGAGGAGAAGTTCACATGACTGCATTTTGGCGCGCGTATTTTGGGGTATTTTGTCTGTCTCTGGTCTTGTTTGGGGCACTCCTCAGCGCTGGTGCTTTTGCGCCCTCCAGCGGCCCCATTGCAGCTTTAATGGCGATCTTATCTGGCGGTGAAACAATTGAATTTACCGCAGCACTTCGTTTCTGCTTAGGTCTGATGGGGGCTATTACCATTGGTTGGGCTGTCATGATTTATGGGGTGATGCAGGTTGCATTCAAACTTGGTGCGCAAGGCCGACCACTTTGGGATGCCATCACTTCTGGTCTGATTGTTTGGTATGTGATTGACGGTATCTGCTCGATTGCGACAGGCTTTGCTCTCAACATTATCCCCAATACCGCTTTAGCTGCCATGTATTTGGTCGGCCTTAACCTGAGCGGCGCACGTAAGAATGCTGTTTGATTTTAAAGGATAGGACGGAACATGGAAGCGCTTAGAACGCCAGAAACCCGGTTTGAAAACCTACCGGATTTCGAGTTTTCACCCCACTATGTCGGTGATCTTTCAGGTTATGAGGGGCTGCGGGCGGCCTATTTGGATGAAGGGCCGCACGATGCAGACCAAGTCTTTCTTTGCCTGCATGGTCAACCGACCTGGAGTTACCTGTATCGAAAGATGATCCCGGTCTTTGTGCGGTCTGGTGCGCGCGTCATAGCCCCTGACCTTTTAGGATTTGGACGGTCCGATAAGCCGGTCGATGAACAGCTCTATGGCTTTGACTTCCATCGCAACTTCCTGATTGAGTTGATCGAACGACTCGATCTGACCAATATCACGCTTGTTG
>NZ_JADCBK010000109.1 GCF_020253525.1 Aquidulcibacter sp. | reverse complement strand
CCCAAAGCTTTTTCGATCGCTTGATTGCCGCCCGCATGATCTGGGTGCCAATGTGTGTTCCAGATCTCGTCGATACGCCAACCCAGCTTACTTGCTTCCGCCAAAATGGCGGTTGCATCGGGTGTGTCGATGCACGCAACTTTGCCAGTGGCCGAATCGCGGACGAGAAAGCCATAATTGTCTGACAGACACGGAAACATATGAATGGTAAGCATGTCTGTCCTTTAAGAGAGAAACTTGGTTTATCCTAGTCCCTATGCGCGTTGATGTCCTTGCCCTGCAAAGCTTTTATGCAAGCCCGTTAGGGCTGACCGCGCAAGCTATGGCCGGACGCCGCATGTTCGATGCTTGGGGCGATTGCAAAGGCCTTGATGTTTTGGGCTTTGGCTATGCGACACCCTTTCTGACCCCGTGGCTGTCGACGGCGCGACGCGTGACGGCTCTTATGCCCGCGACTCAAGGGGTGGAACGCTGGCCATCATGCGGGCCCAATCTTGCCTGCATCGGGGATGAAGATCGCATGCCATTCACCGAAGCGATTTTCGACCGCATCCTATGTGTGCATGCGCTGGAAGAGGCAGAAAACCCGCGTGTCCTCTTGCGTGAGCTTTGGCGTTTGCTTGCTCCGGAAGGGCGCTTGATGATTGCGGTTGCCAATCGCGGTGGTGTCTGGGCCCGGGCTGAATCCACCCCCTTTGGTCAAGGCAGGCCCTATAGCCGCAGTCAGCTCGCAAGCCTTTTGAGCGATTCTATGTTTCAACCCGTTGCTTGGTCGCGCGCGCTTTATGGCCCGCCCTTGTCATGGAAGATGGCAACAGGCGGCGCCGCGGAGACCTGGGAAGGGGTTGGCGAACGGGCGTGGCCCGCGTTGGGCGGCATTATTCTGGTCGAGGCGGTAAAGCGTCTTTATGCTGATAGCCTGCCTGGCCAAGGTCGGCGAGTCCTCTTGGCTCAGCCCGCCGCCGCACGTTTTTAAGGCAAACACCCTGAAAGTCGCTCAAAATTTGAGCGATTGGCCTCCGCCCTGCGGTCAGGCATTGAAAGCGGGTCACAAGTGCGGCTGATTGTCTAATCTAGTACGTGATGGAATAATCAGGGTCTGGTTCCTGAGAACGAACCCGATGCGAAGTGAGGGGAACAGAATGAAGCTTGTCACCGCCATTATCAAACCAAGCCGTCTCGACGCGGTTCTTGATGCTGCGACTGAAGCAGGCATTTCAGGCCTAACGGTCACCGAAGTCCGTGGTTATGGGCGTCAAAAGGGCAAGACCGAAGTTTACCGCGGCGCCGAGTATGAAGTTAAGCTTTTGCCAAAGGTCAAAATTGAAGCCGTTGTGACCGATGACATGGTCGAAAAAGTTGTTGAGGCACTAGCCGGTGCCGCCAATACGGGCAAAATTGGCGATGGCAAAATCTTTGTGGTCGATGTGGAGATGGCTTTGCGCATCCGCACGGGCGAAAAAGACGCGGCCGCCATCGCAGGCTAAATCCAGAAATCTTGTTACAATAGAAGGGGCAGCCAATGTTGCTGCCCTTTTTCATGACTAGAATTGTGTGCGGTCTGCCCAATTCGGACGTGAAAGCCGTTCGCGTGCCGCCTCGCCATGCAGGCTATCGGGTGCACTGGGGCGCGCGTACCAAGAAAACAGAATCAAACTGCCAACAAAGGGCACGAAATTCAAAAGCATCCATATCCCAGATTTTCCAACATCATGCAGGCGACGCACACTGGCTGAGAAGATGGGTAGGAAATGCAAGGCCCCAAACGTCATGGTCATGGTGCCGATCCGGATTTCGGGCGTGCCATCGGTCAAGGCAGACAAGAAAACCGCACTATCAACCGAAATCGCAAGGCAACTCAGCGCCAGCACCATCAATAGAAAGTACCAATAAGCGCGTCGATTCATGCGCCCGGTAAAATCCAGCATATGGCTCAAGGCATGCAGATAATAAGTCACCATTTCGTGATGATAACTTTGTGCCCTTAGCAAAGCTTTGAAAATGTCTGAGCAATTTGAGGGGAGTATCAAGACCACCCATCGCACCCAATTAGGAATCATGGCCTTGTTTTGACCTTGAAGTTGTTTCTAAGTTTCTGAGGTCTGAAAATTGCGATGAATGCGTTGGCGCAACTTCACCTTTCTCACAACTGGCTGAGAGCTTGGTTTGCTATTCTGACACTTATCCTAGCTGGCATTGCGATCTATCTTCAGCTCGGCCTGTCGAACTATTTTCTGTCACGCTATGCGCTCCTTGAACGCCAAGCCACTGCGCCTATTGTGGTTTTGTCAGAGAAGCAAGGTACCGATCAATATATAAAAATATCCGATGAGGCGATTGAGCGCGTCGCTCAAAGCCCCGATGTCGGAGCTTTTGAGCTGATCCGCCAGAAGCGGGTCTATTTGGGAAAAGGTCCGTCTGGTGCGGGCCTTAGGGTCAATGTCATTGACCCTGTGGCACCTGCCTTATCAGCGCCTTTGATCATGCCCGATGAGGCCAAGCTTTTGTTGCAGATACCGAATTCAGTCCTATTGACGGATGAAGATGCACGGGCGACCGGCCTTGGATTGGGTGACGAAGTTGTTCGAGAAAATGCAAGGTTCCGTGTTGTTGGCCTCATGGATGGCAATCTGGGACCAGGGGGGAGCGTGATCTCTCGGAGAACTTTGGAGGTTTTGAACGCTGCAATAGATCGGGATCAAGATACCCCAGTTTATTCCATCTTGGTTGCTCAAAAGGAGGGCAAGTCAGTCGGCCAAGCGATAGCCGGTTTAAACCGGGATCTTAAGTCTGTCGGCGCACAAGCCATGAGCCGGGAGCGACTCACTCAGAAAGTGATTGAAGACTCGCTGAAGGAGCAACGCGACATTCGTGCCTTTGTCTATTTGGCGACTTTTGTTGGTGTGATCGCCCTCTTGATTATCTCACAAGCAATACACGCCATGATGGCAGGCCAGCGCGTTGAATTTGCCACATTGCTTGCCATGGGCGTTCCAAAGTGGCGCGTGGCCTTTCTGGTGTTGGAACAAACAATTTGGATCGGGCTGATCGCCTCAGCCTTCGCGCTTTCCGGTGGCCTTTTAGGACAATTGGCGTTGGAGAAAGTCGATGTCTATATCCTGCTATACCCAGCACAAGTTCCGTGGGTAACAGGTGCGATTATCGCCACATCTTGTTTTGCTGGCTTGATTACTTTGCCCACCATTTTTGGCCTTAAGCCTGTTGAGTTGCTGCGATGACAGAGGCTCCTATCCTTTCCGCACGCGCAATTTCGAAGTCCTTTGGGCGCGGCGCTGGCACCGTGCGCGCTTTGCATGATGTTTCGTTTTCGGTAGCACGAGGCAGCTTTATGCTGCTCAAAGGGGCAAGTGGGTCAGGCAAGTCTTGCTTGCTGGCGGCCTTGTCCGGGCTTCAAAAGCCTGAGAGCGGTGTGGTTATCGCCAAGGGGACGAATGTGTGGGGCAGGGGGAGTCGATCTGCAGAACGTTTTCGTCGCCACGATTGCGGCTATGTTTTTCAAACTCCGGGGCTGTTTCCATCGCTGACGGCTTGGCAGCAAGTGTTCGTTCCCTTGCGACTTTTGGGTGTCCCTGCCAAGGAAGCAAAGGTAAGGGCTTCCCACTATTTGGATTTGGTGGGCCTTCTCGATCGCGCTCAGTCAAAGCCCAGTCAATTGTCTGGTGGGCAAAATCAAAGGGTTGCTATCGCCCGCATGCTGGCAAAGCGGCCAGCCTTCATTTTTTGCGATGAACCTACGTCGGCACTAGATGGTCGCAATGCCATCATGGTTGCAAAATTGCTACGCGACGCCACGGAACATCAGGGTGCGACCATCCTCTGCGCCACCCATGATGATCGTCTGGTGCCTTTTGCCAATCGCGTCATTGAGTTGGAAGAAGGCCGCTTGGTCTCTGATACAGCGGAGGCCAAGCCATGAAGTTATTGCGTTTTTTCGGCACCGTCTGGGGGTGGCTGATGATTGCTTTGGTCGCAGCCTTGTGGGCGCTCGCCATACTGACTGCTCGAGACAATGAACGAACAGACTTCAACTTACGCGTCTGGCAGGGGGTGGACAAAGGTCATACCCCCACCCCCTAAACTTTAGCCCCCGCTTGCGCCTCCTGAGCCATACGTTCGGCTTGGGCGAGGCGGCGTTCTTCGTGTTTGAGCAGGGTCTCTTTCAGATAGCGTCCGGTCCAAGAGCCTGAGACCAAGGCGACTTCTTCGGGTGTGCCTTCGGCCACGATTAAGCCACCGCCATCTCCGCCTTCGGGGCCCAAATCAATCAGCCAATCGGCGGTCTTGATCACGTCCAAATTATGCTCAATCACCAAGACGCTATTGCCCTGATCCACCAATTCTTGCAGTACTTCCAGAAGCTTACGTGTGTCTTCAAAGTGCAGGCCCGTTGTGGGCTCATCGAGAATGTAAAGCGTCCGCCCTGTGGCGCGACGCGACAATTCCTTGGACAATTTCACCCGCTGGGCTTCCCCACCCGATAGCGTGGTTGCTTGTTGGCCGACTTTGACATAGCCGAGGCCGACCCGTACCAAGGTCTCCATCTTGTCGCGAATGGAAGGGACGGCTTGAAAAAAGCCTGCGGCCTCTTCGACGGTCATATCCAAGACTTGTGCGATGGACTTGTTGCGATAGGTGACTTCCAAGGTCTCGCGATTATAGCGCTGGCCATGGCAGACGTCGCAGGTGACATAGACGTCGGGCAGGAAGTGCATTTCGATCTTTTGGACGCCATCGCCTTGGCAGGCTTCACACCGCCCGCCTTTGACATTGAAGCTGAACCGGCCGGGGCCATAGCCGCGGGCTTTTGACTCGGGCAGGGCCGCAAACCAGTCGCGGATTGGGCCAAAGGCGCCGGTATAGGTGGCGGGATTAGACCGCGGCGTGCGACCAATCGGGCTTTGGTCAATATCAATCACCTTGTCGAGGTGATGCAGGCCCTCCAGCGCCTTGTGGGGCCCGGGCACTTCATTGGCGCCATTCAAGCGGCGGGCGAGGGCCTTGTAGAGGGTCTCAAGAATAAGGGTGGATTTGCCACCACCTGACACGCCCGTAACGCAGGTAAAAATGCCCAGCGGAATGTCGACCGAGACGTTTTTGAGATTATTGCCGGTCGCCCCTTCAATGCGCAGAAACTTCTTGGGATTACGACGGCGGCGCTTTGGCGGGATCGGAATGGCTTTCTCGCCGCGCAGATAGGCCCCGGTGAGGCTGCCTTTGGTGGCCTCAATATCGGCTGGTTTGCCTTGGGCGACCACTTGGCCGCCGTGGATCCCAGCAAGTGGACCCATATCCAGAACATGGTCTGCTGTCAGAATGGCTTCCTCATCATGCTCGACCACAATGACACTATTGCCGAGGTCCCTTAGACCTTTGAGCGAGGTTAAAAGGCGGGTATTGTCGCGCTGATGCAGGCCAATGCTGGGCTCGTCCAAGACATAAAGCACGCCAGTTAGGCCCGAGCCGATTTGGCTCGCCAAGCGAATCCGCTGGCTCTCGCCACCCGATAGGGTCGCCGAACCGCGGTGAAGGGTCAGATAATCCAAGCCGACATCAACCAAGAAGCGCAAGCGCTCTTTGATTTCCTTTAAGACCCGGGTGGCAATCTCCAATTCCTTAGGCGTGAGACGGGCTTCCAAGTCGACAAACCAGTCGCGCGCGCCCCGGATCGAGCGGGATGATACCACCGAAATGTCTTCGCCCCCAACACGCACCGCAAGGGCCTCTGGCTTAAGGCGTTTGCCGTCACAGGTCGGGCATTTTTGCGCAGATTGATAACGGCCCAATTCCTCTCGCGACCAAGCTGAATCCGTCTCGCGCCACCGCCGCTCAAGATTGGGGATGACGCCTTCGAATGTTTTCGTGGTTTCATAGCGCCGTGCGCCGTCATCATAGACAAACTTCACCTTCTCCGTGCCCGATCCGTAGAGCACAAGCTTTTGAAAGCTTTCCGGCAATTTGGTCCAAGGGGTTGTCAGCGCGACATTGGCATGCCGGGCAAGGGCTTGTAAGGTTTGGGTATAGAGCGGGGATGCCCCCTTCGCCCATGGGGCGATCACGCCATCATTTAAAGTCTTGCTGCTATCGGGGACCACAAGTTCTGGGTCAAACTTCAACTGTACGCCAAGACCATCGCAGGTCGGGCAGGCCCCAAATGGATTGTTGAAGGAGAAGAGGCGGGGTTCAATTTCTGGAATGGTAAAGCCCGAAACGGGGCAAGCAAATTTGGCGGAAAACAGCATCCGTTTGGCCGCACCCTTATCGTCCTTCTCATCGGCGAATTCAGCCAAGGCGATGCCATCGGCGAGCCGCAAGCAGGTCTCAAAGCCCTCCGCCAGACGCTGTTCGATGCCGGCGCGGACGGCGATACGGTCCACCACCACATCAATGTCGTGCTTTAATTTCTTGTCGAGATCGGGGGCATTTTCCAACTCATAATACTCACCATTGATTTTGGCGCGCACAAAGCCCTGTTTAATCCAGCTTTTGAATTCGGTCTTAAACTCACCCTTGCGGCCTCGTACCACGGGTGCCAGCAAGAAGAGGCGCGTGCCTTCCGGCAGAACAGTGATTTTATCCACCATCTGGCTAACGGTTTGGCTTTCAATCGGCAGGCCGGTCGCGGGGGAATAAGGCACGCCAATGCGCGCCCATAAAAGGCGCATATAGTCGTAAATCTCCGTCACAGTGCCAACGGTAGAACGTGGATTTTTGGATGTTGTCTTCTGCTCAATCGAAATGGCTGGTGACAAGCCTTCGATGGAATCCATGTCTGGCTTTTGCATCAGCTCAAGGAATTGGCGCGCATAGGCTGACAGGCTTTCGACATAGCGCCTTTGGCCTTCGGCATAGATTGTATCAAAGGCGAGCGAGCTTTTACCCGATCCTGATAGGCCCGTGATCACCACCAGTTCTCCACGTGGGATCTCAACCGTGACGTTCTTCAAATTATGTTCGCGCGCGCCGCGCACACGGATAACAGGCGATTCAGACATGTGTGACCTTGATTACGCAAACCCCAGAGCCAGAGACCCCAAAGCTAAAACAATGTCGCCCTGATTAGCGCGTGCGAACCAGCTTGACGAATAGAACATTATGTGAACATCTTACGCTTGTCCACGGCATGCACAGTTTTACATGCTTATCCACAAGGGGAGGCGGTTTGAGTGTCACCCCTCTCTTCTGGTTTGGACATGAGACCTGTAGCGTCAGTTTCAATAGGATACGATGCCAAGATGCGACAGGATGAGTCGCCAACGGCAAAAAGACGGAGTTAGGGCAATGGCGGGCAGCGTGAACAAAGTGATCTTGGTTGGAAATTTGGGGCGTGATCCTGAGATTAAGTCGTTTCCATCTGGGGATCGCATCGCCGAGTTTTCGGTGGCAACCAGCGAGCGCTGGAACGACAAAGCCACGGGCGAGAAGAAAGAAAAGACCGAATGGCACCGTGTGGTCGTGCGTAACGACAATCTGGTGAAAGTCGTCGAGAATTACATTAAAAAGGGCAGCAAGGTCTATGTTGAAGGCCAATTGCAAACCCGCGAGTGGACCGATCAAGCTGGTCAAAAGCGCTATTCAACCGAAGTGGTCATTGGCCGTTTCAAAGGCGAGATCACCATTCTCGACGGTCGTTCTGGTGGTGGCGACATGATTGAAGACCGCTCGGATGGTGGCTTCGGTGGGGGTCGTTCGATGGGCGGCAATGGCGGCGGCTTTGGCGGGGGATCCTCGGCACCGCGGGCCGTTCAAGGCGAGAAGCGCTCGTTTGCCGCAGACCTTGAGGATGATATCCCGTTCTGATCTCCTGAGTTTCAAAGGCGAGGGGGCTAAATTTGCGTCCCCGTCGGAACTAATGCAGCCCGCTCAAAAGCTGCGCAGGCCTCTAAAGTAGCGTCTATGCCTTTTAACAGGGCAGCAGGGGTTACAGGCTTGGCGATGTGGAAGTCGCAACCTGCCCCAAACGACTGGGCAATATGTTCTTTCATGGCGTTGGCACTGACCATCGCGATGGGGGTGCGCGGCAAACCTTTTGTGCGTTCGAGTTCACGGATTTGCTTTGTCGCAGATAGCCCGTCCAAGATCGGCATTTGCATGTCCATCAGCACGAGATCAAAGCGCGCATTCTGCCACATCTCAATGGCTTCCTCGCCATTTTGCGCGATGGTCAAAGAGATATTGTGTGGCTCTAGGATCATGGCAATGACCCGTTGGTTCACTGGATGATCTTCGGCCAGCAAAATTGAAAGGCTGGATGTGCTGGTCCGGACCGCCTCCAAAGCTTCTGCCGGGGCGGTATTGGTCGCCGACGGAGTTGCAACTAGGGAAGCTTTCGCTTGCACCCGTGGCAGGGGCAGAATGACAGAGAAAAGACTGCCAATGCCTGCTTCGGATGTGACGAGGAATTGCCCGCCCATCATGTCTGTCAGGGTCCGGCAGATCGAAAGGCCTAGGCCAGTCCCGCCGAAATTCTTGGTAATCGAGGCATCGGCTTGCTCAAAGCGCGCGAACAGGCGTTGTTTGGTTTGGTCATCAAAGCCAATGCCCGTATCTTTGACGCTGATCATCACGTGGCAAGTGCCATCGATTTGATCTTTCGCGGTAACGCTGATGTCGATTTGGCCGTGCTGGGTGAACTTCACCGCATTGGAGGCCAAGTTCGATACGATTTGCTTCACGCGAATCCCATCGCCCTCGAACAGACCCTCGGTGCCTGGGCCGAATCTGAGATGGAAGTCTAAGCCTTTTTCTTCGGCGCGTATGCCCATCACTTGCGCCGTCGCCTCAATGGTTTTGCGCAGATCGAAGGGCTCGGGCTGCAGGGCAAACTTGCCGGCTTCAATTTTCGACACATCAAGAATGTCAGACAGCAGCAATTCAAGCGTTTCGCCGGATGATTGGATCAAATCAACCATCTCGCGCTGGTTTTGCGTCAGATCCGTCCGCGACAGAGCGCCAACCACGCCGATGACGCCATTTAGAGGCGTTCGAATTTCGTGGCTCATATTGGCCAAAAAGCTGCTTTTGGCGCGATTGGCCGCTTCGGCTTGCTCGCGCGCGGCCAATAGCTCGGCTTCGGTTGCCAAGCGCTCGGTCACATCCCGCGCGGTTGCATAGATGAGGTCATCGACAACTCGGGCCCGCCATTCGACACTCCGCACTGCCCCATTGGGATGCACATAGCGGGCAATGAAGTCTATCAACTCGCCCGTTTCCACAAGTTGCCGCATGGCAAGTGCGGTATGTTCCCGATCGTCTGGGTGGATAAAATCCGTCGACGAGCGGCCGAGCAGTTCGTGTTCGGGCCGCCCAAGTACTTTTTCAGCCGACTTACTGAGGCGGATCATTCGGCCCTTGCTGTCGGCGATGCACAAAAGTTCGGAGGACACGTCAAAGAAGGTTGCTGAATGACCAAGGGCTTCTTTGAGTTCTATTTCGGTGCGTTTACGCTCTGTGATGTCGTAGAGCATGCTCACAAAGCGCGGCCCACTCGTCTGGGTTGCGGGCAAAGGCACAACAGTCGCATCGACCCAGAAATGAGACCCATCTTTGGCGCGATTACACACTTCACCCCGCCAGGAATGTCCAGAATTGATCGTATCGCGCATTTCCTGGAAATAGGATGGGTCATGTATGCCTGATTGGACAGCCTTATAGCTCTGCCCGATCAACTCTTCGCGGCTATAGCCACTGATTTCGCAATAACGGTCATTGACGAACTCAATGCGGCCAAATTGGTCAGCAACCGAGATGATGGAATGCTCGTCCAGCGCAGATTGATAGGCGTTGAGATTGGCCAAAGCATCGTCAGCGCGCCGCTGGGCCTCGACCAAGTCGGTGACGTCTGTTTCAATGGCTTGAAAGCCTTCGAGTTGCTTTTTGTCGTCAAAAAGGGGTTGGATGTCGAGATTGATCCAATAGTTTTTACCGGATTTGTTTCGGTTCAAAAGGGTGGCACTGGCTGCTTCGCCGCGATTGAGGGCACCAACTAATTGAGCGACCTGTTCTGGGTCAGCCTCTGGAGAGAGGGTCAGTTCGCTAGGCTTTTTGCCAAGCACTTCTGCGCGGCTATAGCCGGTAAGAGCCAGATAAGCGTCATTTGCCCAAATGATTTCTCGCTTTGGATTGGTGCGCACCACGGGGTTGCGCGCCAACTCTGCAAAGCGTGCGAATTCCCGGTAGCGGATTTGTTCTTTTTGGACGATCTCGCGGTCTTGGCGCCAAAGCTCAAAAATCAAAATGAAAGCTATGCCAACCAGAATGATGGTGACCAGAAGTCCGGTTTGAATGCGCAATTTTGCGGACTGAATATCGGCAGAGCCGGAGTCGAGGGCTTTTTTGATTTCGCGAATATAGGTGCTTTTCAGGTCTGCATAATTCTTTGACGACAGGATCTTGAGGGCCTCATCTCTTTTGCCGTCCGCCACCAGCGCTAAAGACAGGCGTTCAAGATCGATCAATTTGGTATTGGCCAGTTCAACTTCACCAAGGTTTTCTTTTACCCCCGAGGGTCCGATGGACATGGCTTTGACAATGGCTGCCTCAAGATGGGGGGTATTTTCTTCGTAGCGCTTGGCCCATTTGGGATCGGCAGTGGTGGCATGCATCAAGGCAGACATGGTCAAGACTTCGTCGAGACGATTGATCTCCCCCGTGGCTTCGGTGAACAAGATCTGGCGCGTATTGATTTCGCGATAGGAGGCAAATTGCCATGCCGAAGCCGCTGCGAGGAGCAGAATAGCAAACGTCACAGTCACTAGCCTGGGGATCGATTTCATACGGCCATCCTAAATCTTACGGGAGAGGATAGACCACATGGTGTTTCTGTTGAGTTAAATTGCTCTTTTTTGGGTGATTATCTTGGTTTTTTGAGCTTAGGCAGATGGACCCATTTTTTTCTTTCATACGTCATTACCGGACGTGCCTCGGGGCGGGTACGAAATTTCCGACTCGACTCGCCGCTGTCTTCGTGATTAGAACAAATCAAGAACATTGAGAGCAGAAAGGTATGTGAGTTCCCGCCATGAGACCGGATTTGACCGCTTTGCGTACCCAGATACGGGCTATTGAAACAGAGGGCCGTCCGGCCTTGAGCTGTTTGCCAACAGGTGCAGATGGGTTGGACCTGGCCTTGGGTGGTGGATTGGCTTTGGGCGGTGTGACCGAAGTGGTTCCGGCTGCTTTCATGGATGAACCTGCAAGCCTGCACTTTGCTTTTGCCTGCTTGGCCAGGGCATTGCAGCAGCGTTCTGGCGATCTGGTGGTGATTGAAGATGCCAGTCGCGGGCCTGGATGGGGGCCTGCTTGGGGGCAATTCTATGGGCCAGGTTTGCAAAAGCTTGGGATATGTCCATCGCGTATTTTGTTGGTCGGTGCCCCCGATGTGAAGGGCTTTCACGCCTGTGTGGAGGATGCGGCCCGCACCTTTGGCTTGGCCGCTATTCTGGCTGTCTCGGGGCCTAAGGCTGGCTTTAGTCTTGCCGGCGCGCGGCGGGTCCAACTGGCAGCAGAGCAGGCCCATAGTTTGGTTTTGGCGGTCCAAGGGCTGCGCACTTCTGCTTTTGCGCCAGCGCGTGCGCGACTGGTTATCGCCTCTCGCCCATGCCGACCTGTACCTCTGGGCACGGCTTTGCCGGGGCTTGGCCCCCCGGCTTGGAGACTTTACCTTGAGCGCGCCCGCAATGGCGCGCGTCCACAATCCTTTGACTTGGAGTATGATGATGCGACGCATAGCCTGTATCAGCCTGCCACGCTGGCCAACCGATCGCCTCAGCCGCACCGCCTCTCCGCTTAAAGGCGAGGGGATAAATTTCTCGCGCACTAAGCCGTGTGCCACGGTTGCGCGCAGTGCGGGCGGCATCCGTCTGATTGCCCTCAATCGTGCCGCGCAAGAGGTAGGCTTATCCTCAGGCATGATGCTGGCTGGGGCTAAGGCCTTGGTGCCAGACATTTGTGTTGCCGACAGCGATCCTGTGGGGGAGGGCGATGATCTGCTCGCTTTGGCGCGTTGGGCCATGCGATGGAGCCCATATTGTGCGCCAGTCAAAGGGCTTGAGGGCACGCATGCGCTTTTCCTCGACATTACGGGCTGCGCCCATTTGTTTGGCGGGGAAGCTGCCATGTTGGCTGATATGGTCATCAAAATGCAGGCGCTGGGCTTAACAGCGCGGGCAGCTTGCGCGGCGACACCGGGGGCAGCCTTTGCTCTCGCGCGCTTTGCGCCAGAGGCGCGCCATGGCTTGAGTGCGCCAGACGGGGCGGCTTTGCGCGCCTTGGTTGGGGCTTTGCCGGTTGAGGCTTTGCGCCTGCCAAGCACCATCATTACGGGCTTGCGGGCTTTAGGGTTGAAGACCATTGGCCAAGTCGCCACCCAATCCTCTGCCGCTTTGGCCAGGCGATTTGGCATTGATCTGGTGCGCGCTTTAGACCGAGCCCGTGGGCTTGAGGAAGAAGCCATTGATCCGGTTGCTGAGATTGTGCCGCGGCGTATCCGTTTGCGCTTGGCCGAACCCTTGATGACCCGCCAAGGCTTAGAGCTGGCAGGGTCGAAGGCTGCGGGAGAGATATGCACGCTTTTGGACTCCTATAATGAAGGCGCACGCCGTTTGGTTCTCAATCTCTATCGTGTGGATGGGGTCGTCTTACAGCTCGTTGGCGGGTCTGGGCGCGCCCATCGCGACGCGGTTTTGTGGGCCAAGGTCTTATGCGAACGGATTGAGGCAGAAGCCAATGGCGCGGGGCTTGATTTGGGATTTGGGATTGATCTGATTGAAGTTTGTGCCCCTGTGGTTGAAGTGTTGGAAGGCCAAGTCATGGACTTGGACCCCGTGGCTGCGGCGGCTTTAGCCAGTGCCGATGCGCTGCATCGTTTGGCTGACCGCTTATCGGCCCGCCTCGGTGCGGGGCGGGTGACGCGGATGGAGGCGGTGGCCCATTGGGTGCCTGAACAGGCCGTCCGCCCTGTAGCTTTTGCCGATCGACGGCCGCAGGCGAGCCGCTTCCCCGAAGCTTTGGCGGCACGCCGCCCCGCTTTGCTGTTGGAACGAGCTGAACCGATTGATGCCATCGCCGAAGTGCCAGACGGCCCGCCCCGCCTGTTTCGTTGGCGCGCTTTGGCCTTCAAAGTCGCCTGTGCTGAGGGGCCAGAACGTATTGCCTGTGGTGAGGCCCATGACCGCGACTATTACCGCATCGAGACCAGTGAGGGCCGCCGCTTCTGGCTTTATCGCCAAGGCCTGCCCGGCAAAGTCGATCACCCCAAATGGTATGTGCATGGGAGTGCGGCATGAGGCTCCTTTGCTTGCCGCTTATCAAACTCAGGTGCGGCTATGCGCATCTTTGAGCCTTTGGCGACAACCAGTTTCTCCTTTCTGAAAGGCGCCAGCCAGCCTGATGAGATGGTGTGGGCAGCCCATGGTCTTGGTCTGCAAGGTTTAGGCGTTGCCGATATCAATACGGTCGCAGGCGTGGTGCGTGCCCATGTGGCTGCCAAGGAAGCTGGCATTCGGCTGATTGTTGGGGCGCGCTTGGTGGAGCCCGATGGCTTTGAGACAGCCATTTATCCCAAGGACCGGGCGGCTTGGGGCCGCTTGACCCGATGCTTGACGCGCGGCAATCGCCGTTCTCGCAAGGGCAGTTGCACTCTGGAAAAGGCCGACCTGCTGGAGGCCATGGATGGGGCTTGCGCCATCCTTGTGCCCCCCGCCATCCTCACCCAAGCTTGGCTCGATAAAGCCAAAACCCATTTGGCTGATGCCCCCCAAACCACAGATCTTTATGTCGCCGCAACCCGGCCTTTTGACGGGACAGATTTTCAGCGTCTGGCCCAATTGGTTGAACTGGTTCAAGGCACAGGTGCCCACCTGATTGCCACGATGGATGCGCTGTTCCACCATCCAGAGCGCAGGCTGTTAGCCGATGTTCTAGCCTGTATCCGCACCAAGACGACATTGGAGGCTGCGGGCTATTTGCGCTTACAAAATAGCGAAAAATGCCTGAAACCACCTGAAGAAATCATCCGCCTCTTTAAAGGGTTTGAAGCGTGTCTTCAGGCACACAAGAAACTTTTTGATGCGATCACTTTCTCCCTAGATCAACTGGCATATGAATATCCTGATGAAATTGTAGCACCGGGGGAAACCCCGATGGATAGTTTAATTCGCTTAAGTGAATTGGGCGCACAAGATCGCTATCCAGATGGGGTGCCAGAACGGGTGCGGGCGGCCTTGGATCATGAATATGCTTTGATCGCAGAATTGAGCTACGCCCCTTATTTTCTAACTGTTTATGACATTGTCGCCTTTGCGCGCAGCCGGGGCATTGTGTGCCAAGGTCGGGGGTCGGCGGCTAATTCGGTTGTCTGCTATTGTTTAGGGATAACGGCGGTAGATCCCATCCGTGTCGACCTTTTGTTTGAGCGCTTCATCTCCGCCGAGCGGCGTGAACCGCCCGATATTGATGTGGACTTTGAGCATGAGCGCCGCGAAGAGGTCATCCAATATATTTATGACAAATTCGGCCGCCATCGGGCTGGCATTGCTGGGGTGGTGATCTCCTATCGTGGCCGCTCTGCCTTGCGCGAAGTTGGCAAAGTCATGGGCTTGAGCGGGGATACACAAGAGGCCTTGGCTAAGTCGGTTTGGGGGTGGGGGCGCGGTGGGGTTGACCCTGCCCTTATTCAGAAGATGACGGGTCTGGATATCACGACCCCCGTGATCGCCCAGACCCTGACGCTTGCCCGCACGCTGCATGGCTTTCCCCGTCATTTGTCTCAGCATGTCGGTGGCTTTGTCATCACGCGTGGCCCGCTTGATGAAGTGGTGCCGATTGGCAATGCGGCCATGCCCGACCGCACGTTTGTGGAGTGGGACAAGGATGATCTGGATGCTTTGGGTATTTTGAAGATTGATGTGCTGGCTTTGGGCATGTTGACCTGTGTGGCCCGCGCCTTTGAGTTTTTAGAGCGGGATTATGGTGTGCGGTTGGGGCTTGCCGATATTCCCGCTGAAGACCCTGCCGTCTATGATATGATTTGTGCCGCCGATACGGTCGGTGTGTTCCAGATTGAAAGCCGGGCGCAAATGTCGATGCTGCCGCGGCTGCGCCCCCGCACGTTTTATGACTTGGTGATCGAAGTCGCCATTGTGCGACCGGGGCCTATTCAAGGCGATATGGTCCACCCCTATTTGCGCCGTCGCCAAGGCCAAGAAAAGGTCACGTTTCCCTCGAAGGCGCTCGAAGACGTGCTCGGCAAAACCCTCGGGGTGCCGCTGTTTCAAGAACAAGCCATGCGTATCGCCATTGTTGCGGCTGGCTTTACACCCTCTGAGGCCGACCGTTTGCGCCGCGCCATGGCCACTTTTCGCAAAGTCGGTATCATTCATGAGTTTGGCAAACGTCTGGTCGATGGCATGGTGGCCAATGGCTATGAGCAAGATTTTGCTGAGCGCTGTTTCCGCCAGATTGAGGGCTTTGGCGAATATGGCTTCCCTGAAAGCCATGCTGCCAGTTTCGCTTTGATTGTTTATGTGTCGGCTTGGTTGAAGAAGCATTGGCCGGAGGTCTTTCTGGCCGCCATTCTCAACGCCCAACCCATGGGCTTTTACGCCTCAGCCCAATTGGTGCGCGATGCCAAGGAACATGGGGTAGAGGTGCTGCCGCCGGATGTGGGTTTTTCAGATTGGGATAATGTGTTGGAGGCCCGTCCGGGTCGACAGCGCAAGGCTGTACGTCTGGGCTTGCGGGAGATTAAGGGCTTCAAGGAGGCCGATGCCGCCCGCTTGGTGGCGGCGCGTGCTGGGGGCGGGCCATTCCTGGATGCGGAAGATTTAAAGCGGCGCGCGCGCCTGAATGGCCGGGCGATGGATTTGCTGTCCGATGGGGATGCGATGGGCAGTTTGCACTTGGACCGTCGCCAAGCGCTTTGGCGTGCGAAAGGACTCGCTGAACATGTCTTGCCCTTGTTTGAGCATGCCAGCGAATATGGCCCAGAAGTCGACCCTGCTTTGCCAGACATGCCGTTGAGCGAACAGGTCGTGCATGATTACGCCCGTCTGCGCCTTAGCCTTAAAGCCCATCCGGTGTCCTTCTTCCGGACGGAATTGGCAGAAAAGCGCTTTATGACGTCCCAAGCCCTCAAGACTGCCCCCAATGGGGCGCGGGTTGATATTGCGGGGCTTGTTTTGGTGCGCCAAAAGCCTGGCACAGCCAAGGGCGTTTTATTTGTGACGCTTGAAGATGAAGAGGGTTCGGCCAATGTGATTGTTTGGCCGAAGATTTTTGAGCGCTTCCGGCGGGAAACTTTGGCCGCAAAATTTATGGGTATCCGAGGCAGGCTCCAGCGAGAGCATGGCGTCATCCATGTGATTGCCGACCGGGTTACCAATTTGAACCCCCGTTTGGCCGAATTATCTGACGGTACGCGCGACTTTGTCCAAGCCCTTGCCCGCGCCGATGAACACCAAAGCCCACGCGAAGACCCAAAGCTAACCCAAGCCACCAATCGTGCGTTGGCCCAACAGCGGGCGACACGCGCCTTTGCCAATAGCCGCGATTTTCACTGAGAGCGGTCCCATGCAACGGAGGAAACACACAGCACCCCCCTATCGCCACCTAAAAACTCTATTTAAAATTGATAAATCTTACAAATGCACCAGAAGAGTGCAGCACAAACGGAGACGGCGATGACTCAGATTCAACGCCTAACTGCCGCGGTTTTACTTGAGTTGCGTGCCGCAAGGCGTGAAGGCGACCTCCATCATATTCTGACCACTTATGCCAAGGCTTGCGGCTTTGGCTGGTATCAATTGGCCCCGGGGCCACATAATCCGATGCTTGATCCAACAAGCCTTTTAAACTTCGGCAATTTTGATCCCACGTGGCGACGCCAATATGCGACCGAGCCCAGTTGCCGGTTTGATCCTGCCCGCAATCAAGCCATCCAACGGGCAGGCTCTGTCCAGTGGCAACGCGCCTTTACCTCCGCCCGCAGCCCAGAACAGCGTGACTTTGTCCGCGCCTGTCGCGAACAGGGCTTCCGGGACGGCATCACCACGCCCGTCCATGGCCCTCAGGGCTGTGTGGCCATCATGATGTTTGCAGCCCCACGGCTCATCAAACTTGACCCCGATGATGAGGAAGCCTTGAGCCATATTGCGATGGCATTTTACCAGCGCGTGCGCCGCTTGACCGCCGCTGCTTTGTTTCAACCTGCAGAGCCTGCCCATTTGACCAGCCGAGAAATCGAATGCTTGCATTGGGTTTTAGAAGGCAAGACCAATTGGGAGATCGGGGTTTTGACCGGCGTGACGGCGCGCACCGTTCAGTTCCACTTGGGCAATGCCTCGCGCAAATTGGGTGTCGTCAATCGGGTCCAAGCGGCCGTACGGGCATTATTGCGCGGTGATTTATCTGTGCATCATTTGAACCAAGCCCGCCTAGAAGCCAAACCCGAAGACCCTTATGCCCGCCGTTATCCAAAGCCCGGGCCGCATTCACGCCAAAGTAAGACTTCACAGGCATCTTCTTCCCCAACTATTGTCACGTCGTTTCGTGCATGAGAGGTTTTTGCATTGCCCCCTATTTTGGCTCTCATGAT
>NZ_JADCBK010000108.1 GCF_020253525.1 Aquidulcibacter sp. | reverse complement strand
CTTTGTGCATACATTGGGTGATGCGCATTTATATCTGAACCATCTCGATCAAGCGCGCCTGCAAATCTCGCGTGAGCCTTTGGCCCTGCCACGCATGGCGTTGAATCCAGAGGTCACCGATCTGTTTGGCTTCCGCTATGAAGATTTCAAGCTGGAGGGCTATCAGGCCCACCCGCACATTAAAGCCGCGGTTGCCGTCTAAGCCAGACTAGAATTTCAACCACGACTTTTTGGCAGAACTTGGCGCGTCCTCATCCTCGTCAGCGCCCAAGCCGTCAAACGCGCCAATCCCGGGATCATCGGGCACCACGGGCTCTGCCTCGCCACTGGCGACGCGGGTGGCCAAGGTGCGTTCAGTCAAGGCTGCAAGCTCTGGGGCGACCAAGCGCTCGGTATCAGAACGTTCTAGGCGGGGATGGATCAACAGGCCGCGCTCGCCATAGGATTCGATCAAGCGCGCCCAATCGGCATCCTCATAGGCAAAGGCGCTGCCATCGGGATCAAGGTCTGACCAATCTGGTTCACGCGGCGCGTTAGAGCCCTTTGCCAACCATTCCCGCGCGCCTGCTTCATCGCCCGAGGCTTTGGCCGCAGCAGCGCGCAGCGCCAGAATGCGGGAAGTGGGCCGCTCGGCCAGTAAAGGCTCTAGGGCTTGGATCGCCGTCACTGCATCTTGGTTCAACAAAGCCTGTTCAACAGCCAGAATGCGGCTTTCGCGATGATTGGGGTTGAGGCGGATCAGCCCATCGAGCCAGCGGGCTTGGGTTTGCGGGGTCTCTTCGCTTTTCAGATCCTTATAGGCAATTGCCAAAGCGGGGTGGGGCGAGGCCTCCCACGCAGATTCCAAGGTTCCTGCTGCCTGCCATTGCTTGCCAATAATGGCTTGCAGGCGGGCGGCCATCACGGCGGCAGGGGCAAAGCCTGCGGCGAATTTGCTGGCGCGTTGGGCAAGTTCAAGCGCTTGGGCGGGCTCCATCATGCGCTCTGCCCGGTGCGCCGCGGCGGCCAATACCACAGCCCGTCTGCGCGTCGCCGTCTTTTGCCCAACCAAGCCGCGCTTTTCAGCATCATCAAGGGCAGCCAAAGCGCCATCCCAATCGGCGGCTAAGACGCGGCGGTTAAACAGGAATTCAGCGGGCCAAGGTGCCTTTTTCGAGCTTTGCAAGGCGGCTTCGGCATGGGAAATAGCTGCGGCCAGATTGCCACGATTTAGGGCAAGCTCTGCCAAGCCCCGGCGGGCGGCAACGCCATAGCCCGCCACATCGGTCAGTTCGCCATAGAGGCGCTCGCCCGCGGCCCCGTCGCCCGCTACAACAGCAGACTTAGCGGCCAAGAATTTTGCACTGGCGGCATCGGGGGCAAAGCCCAAGGCCTTTTGCGCCTGACGGCGCGATTCTGAAATCTCACCGGCCTCAAAGGCGGCCATGGATAGGCCCAATGTGTCCAAACATTTCTTGCGCGCATTTTCCTGTTGGGCGCGCTTCATGCGTCCGGGCAAGCTCCACAGCCAGCCGATAAAGCCCCAAGTCGCCGTCATCAGAATGGTGATGCCCATCAGAATCGCGGCGGCAACGCCCGGGCTGACACTGACCTTACTCAGGCCATCATTATAGACAATCTCGCCGGGTTGGATGGCCAAAAAGATAAAGCCTGCCAGCATGGCTAGTCCCAAAATGATCAGGACGATCAATCGGATCAGTTTCATGGCAGGTTTCCTTGCTTTTGTGGGGCAGGAGGCGCTTTCGGGGCAGCAACAGGGCCGGGGGTTGCAGGAATAATGCCAATGGGGGCGTTGGTTGCAGCCGGTGGCGCAGGGCTTGGCGGTTGCGGTGGCGGGGCGCGTGTCCCCCGCTCAACTGCACCTCTAACGGCGGCCAAACGGCTCTCTAACGCCAAGCGGTTTTGTGCCCCGGTGATCCATTCGGTGACGACTTCCGGGGCAGGGCTGATGGCCTTCACCTCTTCCACGGCGGCAGCCAGATCACCCTGATCCAGTTTGACTTTGGCGCGCAACAAGCTGGACTGGGCGCTGGTGCCATTGATGTCGGCCACCTTTTCCACCCGCACCAGATCGGCAAAAAAGCCCTTGATCCAACCCCAGAAGCCGCTTTCCTTTTGGGCGGCGCGGTCGCTGGCGACAATGGCGGGTTCCAGCGCGGTGAAGCGCTCTTGCAACAGCGTCCGGGTCGGCACGCCCTTGCGGGCAAAATCCTCTAAGGCGGCCACTTCGGGCAAGCCCGGCAAGGCCGCGCGCACCGTTTCAAACTCGGGCCAGAAGGGGCCGGGCCTACTGGCTGCTTCAACCAGATTGATGACGGCAAAGGTCACGCCGGGGGAAGGGGCTTGGGCGGCTTGGCTTTGTAGGGTTTGGACCATGATTTTCAGGCCCGCAATCTCAGCCTGCAGACTGGCGATGATGGCCCCACCTGCCCCAGTTGGGTCCAAGGCGGCAAGACGTGTTTCAATCGCGGTAACCCGGCCTGAAACGCCTTTGAGTTCGCCTTCCAAGGCTGCCGTATCCACAGCGGGTGAAGGGCCTGATGAAGGGCCGGGTGCGGCGGGGTCAGCCGGTCCAGGGGTTTGGGCTTGGCTAGGCTTTGCCCCCTCAAGGCGGGAGACGCGCCCCTCTAAGGCGGCCAAGCGTGCGGCAACCGCGGCGACTTGGCCGCCAGACTCTGGTTGGTCTTGCGCCACCAATTGGCCAAGGCCGATCTGCTTCATCATGTTTGGCTGGCTTAAGGCAACCAGCGCCAAAACGGCACCACCGCAGGCTGCGGCGGTGGAAAATATCAAGACGGTGAAAAGCCCAACCCCACCGCGCCGCGCGCGCGTCGTCTCGCTGGGCGTTGTTGGAAAGACCGGCGCGCTTGCGCCTAACTCCGCCGTTTTGGAATTGGTTGCACTACCTGCCCGCAATTGGGCATCCAAAAACGGGTCTGACACGGGCCTTTTTTCAACCTTCGGCTCCGGCGTTACAGTCGAATCAAGCGGGTCTGGGGGAAGTTTTTCATCAGCCATAATCTAGTTAAACTCTGCTGCGCCCATTCACTCAAGGCTTTGTTTCGCAACTTCGTCGCGCAAGGCATCCATCAGCGCGTCTTCATCGGGTGTTTCAGCGACGCGGGTCGACTTAAAACCCAATGCTTCCAGAGGTTTAATACAGGCCGCCGACAGGCCTACAATGCGCCATGCCGCCAAACCCACCCCAAGTTCGCTTACAGCAGAAGCAAGCCTGCGCGCCCCTGCAGGGGAATGGATCAGGATAAAGCCGCTGTCTTTGGCCAAGAGGCCTGCAATATTGGCTTTGAAATCAGGATGGTCATGGGTGGCATACACCTCCACATGGCGCGCTTCAAAGCCACAAGCGCGCAACATGCCCGTCACATCGCCCGCTACTTCCCGGCCCCGCAAGTGCAACAAAGCGCCCTGCCTTGGGCTCATGCGGTCAGCGGCTAAGACCGCCAAAGTCGCCCCGTCGCCACCTGCCGAAATCACTGTTTCAAAGCCCGCCGCAATGGCGGCTTCTGCCGTTGCATCGCCAACCGCATAGAGCGGCAGGGCCTTCAGCGTCTCTGTCACCTGAATGGCGCGTGCCGCTGCCGCACTGGTCATCAATAGTGCTTGCACGCCGTCAAGGTCGAGGGTGGCAGGGGTGATTTCCACCCGCGCCGCTGGCATGATTAACGGGGTCAGTCCAAGGTCACGCACTGCCTCTGCAGTGGCATGGGCCCCGGGTTCGGTCCGCGTAATCACACAGGCTTTCATCTCATCCATGCGCCCCTGCGAAGGCATTGCCAGCCATGTGCTTGACCTTTTGACCAAGCTCTGCCCCCAGCGCCTCGGCCTTATCTTTTGTGGCATGGGCAAGGGACCCATCAAGGCGCCACCGCTCTTGCCCGTTGGCCTGCAAGGCCTCACCGATAAAGGTCAATGTGCCTTGGGCGTCCAAGCTTGCCAGCGCACCAATGGCGGTGCGGCACGATCCGTCTAAAGCGGTCAGAAAGGCCCGCTCGGCGGCCACCTCAATCTCTGTTACGGGGTCTGCGATCTTGGCAAAGGCTGCTGCCGTTGCCGTATCGCCCGCGCGTGCCGTTATGGCCAACGCGCCTTGGCCGATGGCCGGCGGCATGGCGACAGGGTCTAACAAGACATGGGGCACATCACTATAACCCAATCGTGCCAAGCCTGCTGCTGCCAACAGGGTTGCATCGCATTGGCCTGCCTTCAGCTTCTCAAGCCGCGTGCCGACATTGCCGCGCAGAGAGACGATGGTCAGATCCGGGCGGGCATGTAGTAATTGCGCGGCCCGTCGCAGACTGGCAGAGCCGATCACGGCCCCATGCTTAAGATCCTCAAGCCCGGCACCAGAGACGGTCACCAACGCATCGCGACGGTTTTCGCGCTCCGGTCCGGCCAATAGCACAATGCCATCCGGCAATTGGGTCGGCACGTCCTTGAGGGAGTGAATGGCGCAATCAATCCGGCCATCCAACAGCGCATCATCAAGTTCTTTGGTGAACAGGCCTTTGCCGCCTGCTTCGCTCAAGGGCCGATCCTGAATGCGGTCGCCTGTCGTGGTGATTGGTATGATGGGAAGCTTATCGTCGATCTCGGCGCTTGGAATCCCCAGCGCTTCGGCCAAAAGGGCGCGGAGTTGGCCGGTCTGGGCCAGCGAAAGAGGAGAGCCGCGAGCACCAATGCGCATGATAGGTTCCAGTTCAGAGCGTTGCATCTCTTACTAATCACCCCTAGTGGCAAGGCAGGTCAAGCTTCGGAGCCAGCATGAGCGGACAGATACCCACTTCTGATCCACAAATCGTCCTTGGACTGGAAACCAGTTGCGATGAAACCGCTGCGGCTGTGGTGGCTTTGCAGGATGGTCGGGCGCGGGTTTTGTCCAGCATTATCGCCAGCCAGATTGAGGCCCATGCGCCCTATGGCGGGGTGGTGCCTGAAATTGCGGCGCGCGCCCATGTTGAGGTGATCGACCATGTGATCCATCAGGCCATGACCAAGGCAGGCCTTGGCTTCCAAGACTTAACCGGCGTGGCGGCAACCGCCGGGCCCGGCCTGATTGGTGGGGTGATGGTAGGCCTGTTGACGGGCAAGGCCATCTCTTTGGCGCGCAACTTGCCCTTGGTGGCGGTCAATCATTTGGAAGGCCATGCCCTGTCGCCCCGGTTGGAAGCCGATGTGCCCTTTCCCTACTTATTGCTGCTGGTCTCGGGCGGGCATTGCCAGCTCTTGCGGGTTGGCGGGCTAGATGCGTGTGAACGTTTGGGCTCCACCATTGATGATGCGGTGGGCGAGGCCTTTGACAAGACCGCAAAAGTTTTGGGGCTAGGCTATCCCGGTGGGCCAGCGGTGGAACGGGCGGCGCGGACGGGGGACCCCAAGCGGTTTGACTTGCCCCGCCCCCTCAAAGGCCGGCCCGGCTGCGACTTTTCTTTTGCCGGCCTCAAGACGGCTGTGGCGCGTGAGGCGGCGGCTTTGGGCACACCAACACAGCAGGATATTGCAGATCTTTGTGCCAGTTTTCAGGCCGCTGTTGGCGATGTTTTGGTGGATCGCACGCGTCAGGCCATCACGGCCATGGTGTTGCCAGAGGGACAGAGCGGCCGCTTTGTTGTGGCAGGCGGGGTGGCAGCCAATCTGACCCTACGCAGCCGATTGGAAGCGCTTTGTGACGCGTTTGGCTGGTCCTTCTTCGCCCCGGCCTTGGCCTATTGTGGCGATAATGCTGCGATGATTGCCCTTGCCGGGGCAGAGCGTTTGGCCCAAGGCCTGTCGGATGATTTGGATGCACCGGCCCGCCCGCGTTGGCCTTTGGATGCCGAAGCGGCGCGTGCTGCACCTATGTATAAGACGGGGCGTAAAGGCGCGAAGGCTTAGGCCTTTTGGGCGGCTAATTGCTTCTTCTGCGCGGCGGCACCGTAAAAGCCAACCCGAAACGGCCCAAACCAGAAGACTTTGCCAAGCCCGCGCCACATCTTGTCATAGGCCCAGGCCAAACGCTCATGCCGGGCTATCCATAAGAGGGCGACTAAGGGTGCCAGCGCCAGCGCTTGTGCCACGCCTTTGACCATGGAAAACACCATGCGCCCATAATCCCGGTCGGCCCGATTATACCATTGGCCGGTCGTATTATGACCAAAAGCAAAGGCACGTTTGGTTAGATAGGCCCAGGTCGCGCGGCTGGGCGGCACATCTTCATAGACCCACGCATCCTCAGCCCAGCCAAACCTGCCGCCACTGGCCACGACTTCGCGCCATAAGATATCATCCTCGCCCCCGGTTTCATTGGCAGCAGGATTGAAGGGCTCTGGCTTGGTGAAGACGGTTTCGCGCTTCAAAAAGCAATTGCCGCAGCCATAAGGGATGTCGATCAGGCGCGTTGGCCCATCAAGTCTGCGGGAAAAGAAGTTCTGAAAATAGGTGTGCGGCACATTGTGCTCAGCAGGCAGGCGGGCTTCAATCGGGCCAAATACCACATCCGCACCAGTCTCCTGCTGCGCTTTGACGAGATTGGCCAGCCAATTTGGCTTGGCCACTTCATCATCATCAAGGAAGGCGATGAAGGTGCCGCGCGCAAGGCTAACGGCCTTATTGCGCGCATTGGCGACCCCGGCGGCAGGTTCGACCGCATAGATGAAGGGCGTTTGACCTGCCTCTTGTGCCAATTGGTCTGCCGTGGCTTTGCAGGATTGTTTGGCGTCATTATCGACCAGAATAATCTCCAGCGAGGGTGCGCCTTCTTGGCCCAGAATGGAGCGCACCGCCGCCAAGGCACCGTCTGGCCGGTGAAAGGTTGGGATGATCACGCTGATACTGGGTGCCTCGGACGCCGTTTTGGTCACTTGATATATGCCTCTTTGGCAGGCGTGCCGCTTCGCCACCCCCGCTTCTAGCCCCTTATGGCACAAAAGGGTCGCTCATTTCTTACCAAGCCTCGCGTTTCACACAGGAAAATGCCACCAAAGCGGGGGGGCTTTGGCGGCAGAGTAGCACGTCCGATTTTGGGGGGGGAGACGTGGGGCTTGGAAGAGGGTTTGGCTAGAAGGCTTGGGCCGAAGCCCGTTTTTTCTGGGCTTAGTAGCCAGCTGCCCGGGCTGCCAATTCGCCGACAGGGGCGAGGATGGAGAGCACGAGGAAGGTAGCCAAAGATAAGCTCCAGAGGTGTGGGTTCGAATTTGTGTTGGTCATGGGGAGGATCCGTTTCTGTTTGGTTGTTTATGCATTCTATATAGCGAAACGCTGTACGCTTGTCAATGAACAATTTGCATATCGTTCATTAATTAGCAGTAAGGAAGAAAGTGGGTGGTTTTGGGGGGTGGATCGTGGGTTTCATAGGTCCCCGCTCTGCGCTTGCGCTTCGGTAGGGATGGCATCGTTTTGGATAGCTTCTTTATCTAGAAGCGGTTTGGTGCCCATTCTGGTCACCCAAACCGCTTCCTTTATCGTGCTCGGGCGATTGGTCGCGTCAAGTCCAGATTTCCTTCGGAAATCTGCCGCCCTAGGTCCACTTCCTTTTTTCAAAAGGGAAGTGGACCTAATTTCTTGATTTGAACGCGCAACTTGGTTCGAAAGAACCAAGCGCACGTCAGCGGCGCGAAGCGGACTTGACCCGTCAAATCGCCCACAAACAATAACGTCTGGCCTTTGGGGCAGGCATAGCCTGCACCAAAGCCTTCCAGACAAAAAGCTCTTGACCGTTGTCATCCCCGATGGCGTCAGCCAATCGGGGATCTCGTGCCGCAAAGTCCTATGGGGTCCCCGCGCTTGCGCTCCAGCCGGGGTGACAGGTACCCACCCACGCGCGCGCCAATTGGCTTGGTCGGTTTAGCGCTTGAGAAGGCCGCGATAGAGCAAATCCATCGTGCCTTCGAGTTCGCGCCGGAGCATATCAATGCGGAAGCAATTATAGAGTTGCGGGAAGCGGAACTTCATGGTGGCGCATTGGATCATTTCTGCCAATTCGTCGAGATTGTCGCACGGCGCAAAGGTGCCGTCCTCAATGCCATCTTTCAAGATTTTTGCGAGATAGACACGCTCCACCGCCAGCCGCCGATTTGAATAGGCTGGGCGCTCTTGGGTGATCGCTTGGGCGAGCTCGAAAAGCTTCTTGTTCTGATCAATCATATTGAAGGTGCGTTCCAGCACCGTACGGTGGAATTCGCGCATCCGTACTTCGGCTGGGCTGTCGGAATCGACAATCCCTTCCATAATGGCATCTTCCTCGACCTCATGGGCGCGGGCAAACGCTTCGGCAATATCAAGCTTGGAAGGGTAGAATCTGTACAGATTCCCCGTCGACATCTTGAGGTCGGCAGCGATCTCAGACATCGTTGTTTTATTGTAACCGTAGTGGTCGAACCGCCGGCCAGCGGCTTCCAAAATACGATCGCGGGTTTCTGCTTTGTCATCCATGCGAAACCCCTTAGACTAAAAATAATGAACAATCAACAAAATGTTCAGTTTTTATGAATCTGACGGCGGCGTCAAATTTTTCGGAGGGAAATGGGCACAACATGGCTGAAATTGGCATCCTTGGAGCAGGGGCTTGGGGCACTGCTTTAGCGCAAGTAGCCGCCACCGCCGGCCACACGGTCTGCCTTTGGGCGTTAGAGCCCGAAGTCCTGGACAGTATTGCCACGACTGGCGAAAATAGTCTTTTCTTGCCGCAGGTTAAGTTGTCTCCCCGCATTCGTGCCACGGGTCATTTAGCCGATTTGGCCGCGTCTGATGCGATTTTAGCGGTTGTGCCCGCCCAATTCATGCGCCAGACCTTAAGCGCGCTCGCCCCCCATGTGCGTACAGGCACGCCCGTCGTTTTGTGCTCCAAAGGCATTGAGCAGGGCAGCCAGAAACTCATGACCGATGTGTTGGCCGAAGTGCTGCCGGGCTGTGTTGGCGCTGTTTTATCAGGGCCGAGCTTTGCCAAAGACGTGGCCGTCGGCCTGCCTACGGCGGTTACATTGGCGTGCGGCGACTCACAAATTGGCGCGCGCTTGGTTGAGTTGATCGGCATTGCGACGTTTCGGCCCTATCTGGCAACCGACTTGGTGGGGGCCGAAATTGGCGGCGCGGTCAAAAACGTCTTGGCGATTGCCTGTGGCATGGCCGAAGGGCGGGGCCTTGGTGAAAGTGCGCGCGCGGCCTTGATCACGCGCGGCTTTGCCGAAATGACCCGTCTCGGCGTCGCCATGGGGGCAGACGCCCGCACCTTGGCCGGCCTCTGTGGCTTGGGCGATCTGGTTTTGACCTGTTCAAGCGCCACCTCGCGCAATTTTGCTTTGGGCTATGCCTTGGGCCAAGGGCAGAGCTTCCAAGAAGCCACCGCAGGCAAACGCAGCATCGCCGAAGGGGCCTCCACCGCCCCAGCGCTCCTCGAACTTGCGGCCAGCAAGGGCGTTGCCATGCCGATTTGTGAAGCGGTCGCTGCCATCTTGGCTGGACGGGTCGATGTCGCGCAGGCCATTGGGAAGCTTCTTTCGCGGCCATTCAAGGTGGAGGCAGACTAATGACCCTATTTCTTTTAACATGCTTGGATCATGCAGGCGCTTTGGACAAACGCTTGGCAACCCGCCCAGCCCATCTTGATTATGTTGCCAGCTTTGGTGCCGCGGTAAAGCTGGCCGGTCCTGTTTTAGACGCACCAGACGGTGGGCCAATCGGATCGCACTTCATCCTCGATGTCGCCGATCAAGCTGCCGTGGAAGCCTTTGCCGCCAACGACCCCTATGCGCTTGCCGGTGTATTCAAGTCTCACACCATCCATCCGTTTCGCGTGGTGGTTGGGAATGTGTAGGGGCAGGCGCGTGGCCTGTTTGTGAATTCCCAAACGCGGTCATCCCCGATGGCGAAGCCAATCGGGGACCTTGTGCCACAAAGTCCCTTGAGGCCCCCGCGCTCCGGCGGTGATGACGGGGCGGTGGAGAGGAGCGCGCAACAACAGTTGCGCATCTATAGGCGCGGACAAGCGCAACTTTTGTTGCGCGATCCATTTTGGGGCTCTTTATCTGGAAGCGTGACTCGTCAAATCGCCCACAGGCAATAACGTATGGCCTTTGGGACAGGCACGGGCTGCGCATAAGCCTTCCAGAAGAGAAAAACGACACCCTCTCCCAAAGGGAGAGGGGGGAGCGACAGCTCTCTTAGCTCCCCGCGCTTCGCTCACGCTTCGGGGGGGATGACATCGCTTTAAAATTTTTCCGTCTAGACCCATTTTGGTGGAAACCCTGTTTCACCAAAATGGATCATGAAGGATGGCCGCGACATCTGGGTCGTCAAGTGTCCGTTTTCTTCGAAAACGGATCGCGTTGCGACGCAGCGAAGCTGCGCACTTGACTACCCAGAGGTCGCTAGAACAATTTCGTTAGCGTTTTGGTGAACCAGAAGGGTCACCAAAACGCTTCCAGATAAATGGCCCACCAAAAGGATCGCGCAACAAAAGTTGCGCTTGTCAGCGCTTGTAGATGCGCAAACCTTGTTGAGCGCTCCTTCTTCTCCCAAAACAATGTCATCCCCGCCGAAGCGTGAGCTTCGAGCGGGGACCTCATCGGATTCTGCGGCACAAGATCCCGGATCGGCTGCGCCGTCCAGGATGTCAGGGCAGTGAAAAGGTCCCCAGACTTTGGGTGTTAGGAAGTTGAATATACCCCTACCCAAACCACGATATTCCCCCTATGTTCTCGTGATGGCGCGTCCCCCTTCCTCCCGACCTCGTAAGCCCAATGCTCATCCCACAACGGATAAGATGCAGGCGTGGGAGAACATCAAGAAGTTGCGGGCTGAGGCCGATGCGTTGGATGATCCCAAGCCCAATGCGCAGGTAGTGACGGGGGTTGAGTTTGCCGGCGACCCGTTTGTCTATGATTTTGACTATAATGTTCTCGATGCGCGCGGCAGTGCCGCTCCACCGGCTTGGCAGCCCCATCGCCCTGATCTGCCGG
>NZ_JADCBK010000107.1 GCF_020253525.1 Aquidulcibacter sp. | reverse complement strand
GGCGAAGCGCAACGTCCTTTACTCCCGCTTCATCTGGGCCAACACCCAATCAGCTGCAGCTTGTGCCTTGCTCGCCGCTGTCAAGAAAAACGAGGGATTATCGCCAAGGGCTTTGAGCCAACCATCAATATAGGCGGCATGATCTTCAAGGTGATCAGCGGGGAGGCCAATGTGCGCTCCGATAAAGGCGCTAGCGAGTTCAGCGACTAGTTCCTCTAGTGCATAGCCAGCATCTCCAAAGCGGGTCTGACCAAAGTCGCGATTGAGGCGGCTCTCGTGTCGTGAGGCATGGGCGGTCTCGTGGGCAAGCGTTGCCCAATAATGGCTGCCATCTCGAAAGGCCTCGCGAAGGGGCATTTGGATGAAGTCTGCGGCTTTGGAATAGAAGGCCCGATTGCCACCATGGCGCAGGGTGACGGGGATGCGCGCGAAGAGAGAAACCCAACGGGTCTCATTTTCGCTGAGGGTGATCGGAGTAGGCGGAACAACTGGCGCTTCAGGAGCCGCATAGAAGGATTCAGGCAGACCTTCGATCTGTTCGGCATTGAACACGGTATAGCCGCGCAGAATACGCCGGGTTTCACCAGTCTCATCGCCATTGATGCCCGCAGACTTGGGAGCCCGAGTAGGCTTGCCGTCACCTTCTGACCTATCGCCCACTTCTGTATAATAGACCACAAAGGACCCACGCTCCCCTTTGCGGACGCAAGCCTTCATGGCCAAGGCTTGTTTGAACGTGAACCAATGGCGAGACCTGAAGCCGCTTTCCAAGGAGGCAGCCCAAAGGGCGATAATATTCATGCCGCGATAGGGCGTCCCGCACGAGCGCAAGGGCAAGACCAAAGCATCAGGAGGGGCAATATCATCCCATGGCTTGATCCATGGGCGAACGCCGCGTTCGAGAAGAGAACTAATCTGGGCTGTGACACGCTCATGGGGTGTCAGACGAACTTCATCGGACGCTGATGAATAACGGGAATTACGAGATGCTGTGATTGAAAGTGACATGGCGGAGACCTCCGCCGATGGAATTTTGCGTTACGCGATACTCACCATGAGCTCGCCCCGCCCCTATCGGCCGAGATCAACAAACCGCACCCCTGAAAGCCTGCCCGCACCCCGGTAGTTTCGCCTTGTCCAGACCGGGGCGGAAGCGCTAGCGCCCGACTGAACGGTTGCGGGCAGGCGGACAGGGGTGCAGGGATTTTGGGCCGATGGGGGCTATCTTGTGGAGTCCGTCGATCTTGCCAAGGCCCTTCTATCTCGCAGAAGGACAGAGTTGATATTCCTCGAAAGTCCGTTGCCCAGGAATGGCATCTTATGCAATAGCGAAGTGAATAAACATCACGGATATAGCAAGCTCATTTTATTGGGGGTCGGAATGGAGGAATTTTCTGCAGAAGCAGTATATGAAGATATGCGAGCGTTTGTGGGTGCAAAACGAGCTATATCAGCGAAGTTTATACGAGAGGAAACCAATTTTGGTGGCGCTCGAGTATCCTACAGTCTTGATGAAACTCACATACAAAATTTTGCAAAGGTTTTGACCGCCGAACTTAGAACCAACGAGATTTACTCGGAAGACGTGATCTACCGATGGCGGCTGGTAAATGCACTTCTCGTCCAACGACGGATTTTCGGAGGGTCGCTCGGGCCGCATATAGCTATCGAGAATGGCGAGGCGCTGTCAACTTTAGCTGCATTCCCACTTTTGGAATTCATTGCGCAAAAATGGACAAATGCTTGGGATGATAATGGGAAGGCTATAATTGACATTCCAGAAGAAGCTGGTCTCCTTGGTAGGGATGGAAAGGCAAAAACCATAAAGCCGCCAATGGCAGTAAGCTCCTTCTACGATAAAATGCAGATCCTGGCGTTGAATCTGGATGAAGATCACAAGTTTGCATTGGGACGCTTTGATCATCTTCTGAGGCGACCTGATATTGGCAATGGCCAACCAGCGCCGCCCCTTTTCCAAAGACTCGGGCACCGTCGAAACGCTTGGGCCCATGGGCAGTCTTTTAATGATGGTGAGCCTTATATTCTCAGTTTACTGCTAGGGTTTTTCTATATTGCAAGCTTTGCTATGGCCCGAACAAATCCAACTCTCTGACCGAGCCCTTTAACGTACGGCCAAGAATTTGTTGCGCTCTCAAACGAGTCGAGTTGGCGGGCTGGGATCGCCGCAAGATATCTAGGCAAGTATCAGAATGAAAGTTGTGCTGCGCGCCGATCATCCAGCGCGCAGCACTATTTATTAGTAGTCAGATATAACCCTCTACTCTGCCGCGATGCCCACTGACTGAAGATCTGGCTCAACCGCGTGAGCTTCTGCCAAAGCGGCAATGCCATCTTCAGTAATCTCAAAAGCAGGCGTCTCACCAAGATCGGCTACATCGATCAATCCATCCGTTCGAATCACGCTGGGCAACCAGCCAGTGCCATCGAGCGTCTGCGCCGCCATCTGGGCCAACTCATCCTTGCGCTTGCCAATCAGTGTCGATTCAAACGCCTCACGATCCATAGCAGTGGGCAGTTCCGAAACAGCAGGACTTTCCATGATCGCATCTGCGATCTGAGCCTTATTTAGCCCCATGAAGAAGTCAGAAGTTGGTGCCCACCATTTGGTCATGTCAATTTGGAGACGCGTGGCGAGGATATCGGCAACTTCTTGCTTGCGGCGACAGATGGGTGTGTTGCCGCTATGACTGAGATCAAGGGTAGAAGCGATTAGGAGTGCCTGGGTTTGAAGCAAAACCTCTGGTCCTTGGGCCAAGCACCATTCAAACCAATTCTCCTCATATAGGTCCAATGCCTTCAAGTTCTCACGCTTCGAGGTTAGAGGTTCAGCGTCTGAGTGGGCATGACACACAAAGGCATGGATGCTCATGCCGACAGGGCCGGTCAGCGCCATGAAGTGACATCCCAAGGTATAGACGGATAGGGCTAAGGCCACATCCGGTGCCTCACAAAGATGAGTCCGAATAGCGCGCGTTCGTGCGCTGGTGAGCTCATTAAGAGTCTTTTGGGTGAACCCGGACGTATTGACTGGCGCAGGCTCATCTTCTTCCCATGGTGGACGTTCTTCGAGGGTAGTTGGGATGACGTCTTCAGAACCTTCGGCACCTGAGGTAACCACATCCGTTGTAGGGTTAGTTTCGCCTGTGCTCTGACTCGCAATCCGTGCGGTACCGGCGGCTGGATCAATCACAAGGACGGTCACGCCATCAGGAGAGGGTGTGTAGGCCACAGGCTCAGGTGCAGGTATCGCCTCAGCCTCAAGACGCTCCTTTTCACGGCGTCGTTCGGCTTCAGCTTTGGCCTTCTCGGCGTCACGTCGTGCGTCGATCCGAGCAATCTTCTTCTGATCACCCTTGGCAACAATGCCGACGATTGTATCCGGATTTCCTTCAAAATCGATGGAGATGACGCAACCGGATAGCACCTTTTTCTCTGGGTCGAAGAAGGACAAGGCTTCGGCCATCTCGTGGGCTTTGACACGGAGACTTTCGAGTTCAGCGATCAGAGCCTCATCTGTTGGATCAGACGCGAGTGCTTGCTCAATCTCAGAAGCTCTGTCCCGTATCAGATGCGCAGCGGCCTTTTGCTCCTCAGTCGGCTGATGCCATTCGGGGCGAATGCGATGCATGGAGCCACCGTCGGCTCGACCATTGCCCAGATTGAAGCTCACCCAACCCCAGCCTTGAGCCAAAAGTGGCGCACGCAATTCCTCAAGCTTGGCTGTGGCCAGTTCATTTAAGAGATCCGGGCTATCGAGGAACACAAGGCTATCGTCAAACAAATCGCGACGGACAATGCCACCGGCTGCCTCATAGGCTTCAACACCCACAAACTTGGCAAGCCGGTCGGTTACTCGAACGGCTCCTTGGGTGAGATAAGACCGCACCGCATAGGCATTGCTGACAGGCTTGGTCATGATCGCGAAGACACCATCTTGGCGCTCATGATCAGCGACCAGACAAAAGGCGCGTGCGGCATCAAGGCCAAGTTCGCCTTTTCGTAATGCATCCTTCAACGTTGGCGATAGAGCGGCTAAGGCCAATCTTTGGCGAACATGGCGAACACTCGCACCAAAGCGGACAGCGATGGCATCCTCGGTTTGACCTTCATTGGCTAAACGACCAAAGGCTTCGACTTCGTCCAAGGGATGCATGGCAACACGTTGGACGTTCTCGGCCAAGGACGCTTCTTCGGCCAAGTCAGCAGGAACGATCTGACAGGGCACTTCAAAATCAGACGTGATGGCCTTGCGCTTAAGCAAGAGCTTCAAAGCGGCCAATCGGCGACCACCAGCGGAGACTTGATATTTGCCAGAACCGACATCGACGACACTTAAGCCTTGCAACAGGCCATGAGCCTGAATGGAGGCTGCCAATTCATCAATGGCGATTTTCTTATCAATGCGACGGGCATTGAGAGGGGAGGGCTGTAACGCCTTCAAAGGTAACAGTTGAACGTGAAACATGAGACTAATCTCCCTATGGGAGTTCCTAGTGTTGGACATCAATCACCAGGGCCGCCTGCGCGGCAATCATCTCACCGGCCCACGCCAAACCAGACGCGCAAGGGCGCAGAGGCGCGAGCCGTCCCTTGCGCGGCTGGGGTGGACGGGGGCATTCGAATAGGGCGCGCAGGTAGGGCTGGTGAAAGCGCTATTGTGTTGAGCAACCTTAAAGCCCGACAGACCCATCTCTCTATAAGCGCGTGTCGATTTGCATATTTTCAAGACCGTGGTGAATGGCGTTCTGGTCAATTTTGAGGCCCAAAACTCAACGCATTCTTGCTCGGCCACAACTGCCTAGTGTTAGTAATGGTTGGCGGATCTCGGATGGTCTGGTTTGGGACGCGGGCGGCGAAAGCTATTTCGAGTCTGCGCGCACCCAGCCAACTTGATTGTTGGAGGGTCTCCGAGTCCGCTGGCCGGAATTCAAGGGACTAGGACACGGTCGGTCCACTTTGCGACAGAAGGTGGCGAATAACCATTCATTCTTTCAAGCAAGCTGGTAGCATCAGTCGCAACGATCAGCATTTCACGGTGGACCGCCTTCACAAGCTGGGCCTCCACGGCATGATCAAGGAAGCGGAGCAATTGGTCATAGTAGGCTAGCGTGTTGTAGATCGCAAAAGGCTTGCCGTGATATCCGAGCTGTCCCCACGTCCAAATCTCAAACAATTCTTCGATCGTGCCTAGCCCACCAGGGAGCGCAATGAAGCCATCCGACATATCGGCCATCATCGCCTTGCGCTCATGCATAGAGTCAACGATATGAAGTCGCGTTAACTCCTTATGTGCAATTTCTTTAGCTTCCAGGGCTTTGGGTAGAATGCCAATGACCCGACCACCAGCTTTCAAACACGCATTCGCAACAGCTCCCATGAGCCCAACGGAGGCTCCTCCATAAACCAACTCAATGTCAGCCGCGGCAAGCGCTTGTCCAAGGAAACGAGCATCTTGCTCAAACAGGGGTGAAGCACCAGAGCTAGAACCACAAAACACACAAACCCGCTTCATGAAGGAGCTCCGGAAACAACATCGACTTTGGCTGCTAGGTGCGAGGAAAACATCGCTTCAATGATGAAATTGATGCGATCACTGCTTATACTCTGCTGAACGGGGATAAGTAGCGCATAGTAGATGGCACCGTATATCGCATCCAGAATAGCATCCGAATCCAAGCCCACGCGCAGTTCGCCGGCTTCAATCGCCTTGGCGATGACTTCGAAGCCCATAGCACGTCTCGGATTAATCCAACGGGTCATAAAGGCGTGTAGCAAGACCGGGCTGCGTTGAGCTTCACCAACAAGTTGTCTCAGCAGATCGCCATCCAACTCGCTAAGGCGATTAACGAATGCTTGGGTTGAAGCTTTGAAGGTAGCGACGATGTCCCCTGTATACTCGTAGGATATTGCCGATCCCACTTCTTCCAAGAAAGCATCCATAACGATCGTTGCAGCGCTTGGCCATCGCCGGTAAATGGTCGTCTTCGCAATGCCCGTTATCTTCGCAAGCGATTCAATGGTGACAGCGTGGACTCCGTGCTCCTGAGCAACCATAAGCGCCTGTTGGTGAATCGTCACTGTTGTTGCTGCCACCTTTGGACGCCCCGCTTTAATTGAGGCTCGCATTGCAGTCGGATTTGGCGGCCGACACTCGACTTCATATCTCAAAGAGGGGCTTGCATCATTCATATTCGATACGTAGCGTATTATAATTAAGATGTCTAGCCGCTGCTGGCCCTGAAGCCAAAGCGGAGATTGGTCAGAATTGCGCTTCGCGCGCTGACGAAGTTGATAAACCCCCAGACTATCCATCTCGCGCGCTCAAACTCGAACACGGCATTTGCGGAGGCAGAGCCTGCGGCAAAGGCTGTCTCAGTAAAAAAAGGGCTACGCTATGGCCATAGGTTGGGTTCAATCCGGATAATCACGCGTTGGCGACTTTTGGCCGATTGCAACTGGGTTCGGGTTTGGACCGGGCGAAGGCGGAAATTGTTTCATCCGCCTATTCCTGTGACTACAGCTGAAGCGACACCGCAGGATCGCCGACATAAGTTTCAGTGCATACAAACAGCTCCAATAGGTGAGCAAATCTGTTTTCACTTAGACTCTACAAATGTTGAGAATATTGCACATGCACTTGTTCCGGTCGCGATAAGCTTTCCGCTTGCGGTCCTGATTTCACCATGCGCGGTTGAAACTGTACGGCCATTGGGAGCACCTTGTTGGCCTCATCTATTCGCTCTTACTTGGCGTCACTGCGATCGGGGTGTTCATGTGGGCGGCCTGGGCCCGTTTAGCCTCTATGGCACGCGCGCTGATCCATGTCGCTTATTTTGGCTACCACTTGGCAACCTCAACCTATGTGTCCACATTTGGGATCACTGGCTTTGCTGTCTTTACCGGCTTACTAGGTGTCACTGGCTTATATGTGTTTTTCTTAGTTGGCCGAGGAAAACCTAGCCATCTCCAAGCTACGTCTAACTGAACGCCAGAACGCTCGTCACTGCTTGCAGTAGCTCTGATGTAAACGCTGGATGAGCCGTGGCGGGTCTCGACGCGTTCACCGCGACTCTGACCTGTTTCGTCAGCCTGTGCTTCTCAATCTGTCTTCGGGCGCAACCATCACTTGTTCGACGCTTGTGCGGAGCCGGGTGGCTTGACAGTCTTCCAACCGCGACGGTTCCATTCGCTCATGCCACCTTCGACATAACGCAAGTTAGTCCACCCGCGTTGGCGCAAAGACCTCAAAGTAGCGCGTGATCTGTTTTGGGTGTTGCAGATGAGCAAGACCGGACGGTCTCGCGGGAACTCAACAAGCCATGCAGGCATCTGGCTTAAAGGCAGAAGACGAGCACCTGCTACCACGCCCGTAGCGTGTTCTTCCGGTTCACGGATATCCACTAGGAGTGCCTTACGAGCTTCATGTTCCGCTCGGGCCTGATAGAGATTGATCGAACTGTCTTGCCCGAAGGCGGCAACAGGAAAGCCTAGAACGACGAGTAGCAGACCCAACGAACCTGAACCCTTCATGAGAACCATCCGTCGATGTTGGCTACTCATCTTTGTATATCCTTAAAGTAGGCACGTGCCGCTGCTTGGCAAAACGGCATGCCGACAAAGTGGTAACGCGCTGCACGAGGTCCAGTTCGGGACGCTGCGTCCAACGCCATCAAGAAGCCCTGCTGGGTTTCCAGATCGATTAGCCGGACAGCGCTGCCACGCGCTTTGAAATCGGCATACACAGTTTGGGTATTGTCGAACGTAACGAGCGCATCCTGTCGGCCATGGCACAGAAGAAGCGGTGCTTTTGGCGTCCAACCATTCAGATTGTTCCGTTCCAGCGCGCGACGGAAAGGGTGCTGGGAATCTGCATTAAACTTGCGCTGGAACGCTGGATTCACAAGGTAAGGCTTGCCGTCGCCGCGGTCGAACAATGCTAGCGGCAATTTCCCGCTTGCTAGCAACTGCCCGTAACTCTCTACGCCTGGTAGGCGTCCAGGCTGCGCAATTGCGTCGAATGGCACGGCAAAGACATCGGTTGGTTGGTCGTAGATGTTACCATAAGACCGTTGGTAGCTGTTGATGAGTAGCGGGAAAAATCCCGTCGCGCCAACACTGGGCTGGCCGGCAAACACCTGCTCTGCCATTTCACCGATCATCGCCGCGCCAGCAGAGGAAGCAACTGCTGTGATAGTTAACTTTTCGTCCGCCGGTATCATATCCTCAATCGCGCGTTGTGTTGCCAGCACGACCGCCCCGCCTTGCGAATAACCTGTTAAGAACAGTCGACCGTCTTCTACCAGTCCCAGAGCGCCTGCCTGCACACGAGTGGCGCGAATGGCATCGATCATGTCACGTGCTTGGCTGGTAAGTTCGTAGTAGGGGTGATAATCTGCATTGGAGCTTGCGTAT
>NZ_JADCBK010000106.1 GCF_020253525.1 Aquidulcibacter sp. | reverse complement strand
CTGTCCCGAAGGGACTGAAGGGGTCGCTTTCATCTAAACCCATTTTGGTGGAAACCTTGTTTCACCAAAGCGCGTCTAGATAAAACCATCCAAAACAATGTCATCCCCGCCGGAACGCAGTGGAGAGCGGGGACCTCAGCGAGTTTGCACCACAAGGTCTGGGATCGGCTGCGCCATCGCGATTGAAGATCACTCGACCGACAAGATTTCCCGTGTGGCGGCACAAACATCGGCTTGGCGCATCAGGCTTTCACCGATCAGGAAGGCCTTGGCACCGGCGGCTTGCAGGAGGGCGATGTCGGCGCGGTTATTGATGCCGCTTTCGGCCACCAACAGGCGTGATGGCGGGATGAGATTGGCCAAGCGGGCGGTGGTAGAAAGGTCGGTGACAAAGGTTTTGAGATTGCGGTTATTGACGCCGATGAGGTCGGCGTCGAGTTTCAAGGCGCGTTCCATCTCGGCTTCATCATGGGTTTCAATCAAGGCATCCATGCCATAATGCTTGGCTGCAGCCACTAAATCAGCGGCCAGCGCATCATCGAGCGCAGCCATGATGACGAGGATCGCATCGGCCCCATAGGCGCGGCTTTCGGCGATCTGCCAGGTGTCGACCATGAAATCCTTGCGCAGGCAGGGCAGGTTGGTGGCGGCTCGGGCGGCGACCAAAAAGCTCTCATGGCCTTGGAAGCTGGGTGCATCGGTGAGGACAGATAGACAAGCAGCCCCGCCTTTCTCATAGGCTTGGGCCAACTCAGCGGGCACAAAGTCTGCGCGGATCAGGCCCTTTGAGGGGCTGGCCTTTTTGATCTCGGCGATCAGGGCAGGGCGGGTCAGGGCCGCCTGTTTGAGGGCGGCGGTAAAGCCGCGTGGCGCAGTCTGTTCTGTCGCCAAAGCCTCAAGGGTCGCGATGGATTGGTGGGGCTTACGGGCGGCCACTTCCTCGCGCTTATAAGCGATGATTTTGGAGAGGGTGTCGCTCATGCAGGAGTCCGATGGGTGCAGGCGATCAGCTGATCCAATTTGGAAAGCGCGGCTTGGGACTCAAGGCTTGTGGTGGCGCGCGACAACGCTTCTTGGAGGTCTTGGGCTGCGCCGGTTGCAACCAGCGCGGCGGCAGCATTCAACACCACCACATCCCGGTACGGCCCGGTTTCACCTTCCAAAAGCGCGCGCAAGGCCTTTGCATTATGGGCGGCATCACCGCCTTTGAGGGCTTCAAGCGGGGCCGTCTTCAAGCCCAGATCATGTGGGTGAATTTCAAGTTCTGACAGTGCCTTGTCCTTGAGGGCCGTGACGCGCGTTGGACCTGAAAGCGATACTTCATCCAAGCCGCCATGACCATGGACCACCCAAGCGCTCTCGCAACCCAAGTCCATCAGGGCCTGTGCGATGGGCTGGCGCTTGTCGTCCGCAAACACGCCAACCAATTGGCGCTGTGCATGTGCAGGATTAGAAAGCGGGCCTAAGAGATTGAAAATCGTGCGAAAACCCAGTTCGCGCCGCGCAGGGCCCACATGGCGCATAGCCGGGTGATGGGCTTGGGCAAACAAGAATACAAGGCCGACTTCATCAAGGGCTTGGGCGCAATGTTCGGGCGTAAGCTCAAGCTTTACGCCCAAAGCCTCCAAAACATCTGCGGCACCCGACTTCGAACTCATGGCGCGATTGCCATGCTTGGCGACTTTAAGGCCTGCCCCAGCCAAGACAAAGGACACAGCGGTGGAGATGTTTAAGGTGTGGGAACCATCACCGCCTGTGCCGCAGACATCGATACAGAAAAAGGGCACGTCTACTGGCGTCATCGCCGCGCGCATGGCACGCGCGCCCGAGGCAATCATCTCGCTCGTCAAGGTCAGACGTTCCAGCCCCATCAAGAAGGCCCCGATTTGGGCTTGCGTGGCCTCACCCGCTAAAATGGTGGCAAAGGCTTGGTCGAGGACGGCAGGCGCAGGGGCTTGGCCATCGCGCAACAGGGCTAAAGCTGGCTTGATCGCCTCGCTCACGATTGGGCCACTTTGGTTGACGCCAAAAAGCGCTGGATCAGGGCATGACCATGCTCTGAGGCGATGCTTTCGGGATGGAATTGCACGCCAAAAATTGGCTTGGCGACATGGCTCATGCCCATAATCTCGCCATCGGCGGTCCAGGCATCGACGCGCAAGGAATTGGGCAGGCTCTCGCGCTCGACGGATAAGGAGTGATAGCGCGTGACTTCAAACTGCTCTGGCAAGCCCTCAAACAGGCCCGTATTGGCGTGGGTGATGCGGGAGGTCTTGCCATGCATGATGGTTTTGGCGCGCAAGACTTTGCCGCCATAGGCTTGGCCAATCGCCTGATGGCCAAGGCAGACGCCCAATAAGGGAATATCGTCAGGCAAGGCTTTGATCAGCTCAAGGCAGATCCCGGCTTCATTGGGTGTACAGGGGCCAGGTGAGATGATGATGCCGTCACCCGCTTGGGCGATGGCCTCGTCCACGCTCAAGCGGTCATTGCGGACCACTTGGGTCTCCGCGCCCAATTCCTCGACATAATGGACGAGATTATAGGTGAAGCTGTCATAATTATCGATGAGCAGGATTTTCATGCGTGGGCGGCCTTCTCATCATAGCGGGCAGCGTCTTCTGCGGCGCGCAGCAAAGCCTTGGCCTTATTGACGCATTCATTATGCTCACTCTCTGGAATGGAATCGAGCACGACCCCCGCGCCCGCTTGGGCATGCAGCACGCCGTCTTTCAAAACCCCAGTCCGCAAGGCGATGCACAAATCCATATCGCCCCCGGCAGAGAAATAGCCAACACCACCGGCATAAACACCCCGGCCATGGGGCTCTAGCTCTGCGATAATCTCCATCGCGCGCACTTTAGGAGCGCCAGAAACCGTGCCTGCCGGAAAGCCTGCCAACAGCGCATCGAGTGCATCGAGGCCGGGCTTGAGGCTGCCTTCCACATTGGAGACAATATGCATCACATGGCTATAGCGCTCGACCTTAAAGCTCTCAGTCACACGCACCCCGCCACGCCCAATGCCGACCGGGCCGTCATTGCCACCGGGCTTTGACCGCGACACACGGCCCACATCATTGCGCCCAAGGTCAAGCAACATCAGATGCTCGGCCCGTTCCTTCGGGTCGTTCAGCAATTTTTCGGCAAAGGCTTGATCCAAGGCAGGGGTGGCCCCGCGCGGCTTGGTGCCCGCAATTGGGCGCATCGTCACCGTACCATCACGCAGGCGGACAAGGATTTCAGGGCTGGAGCCCACAATGTCAAACCCATCCATTCGCAAGAGAAACAGGAAGGGTGAGGGGTTGGTGCGGCGAAGAGAGCGATAGAGCGAAATCGCAGACCCAGAGAAGGGGGCAGAAAAACGCTGGCTGGGCACGACTTGGAAGATATCGCCCGCGCGTATGTAGTCTTTGGCCTTCTCCACTTTCGCCATATAGGCTTCAGGGCTCATGTTCGGAATGGCTTCGCCCAAGGGGCTTGGCTTGGCCGCATAAGACGGCACGCGCAGGGGCGAGGGCCCATCCAGTGTCGCCCAAGCTTTCTCCAAACGCGAGCGGCCTCGCTCATAGGCGTCTTTGGCCGAAACACCCGCTTGCGGCCGCACAGGGGTTACGAGCAAGAGTTCCTGCTTCACCCCATCAAACACAATGACGAGGCGAGGGCGCACCAAAAGGGCTTCTGGTACGCCAATCGGGTCGGGATTGGTCTCAGGTAGACGCTCAACCCGGCGGACGGTCTCATATGCAAGATAGCCAAACAGGCCCGCCGCTGGAGGGGGAAGGTCGCTTGGAAAGTCGAGCGCACTGTCTGCGATTAAGGTGCGCAGTGCAGCCAAGGGCTCCTCACCACAGGGAACATAAGCACCCACCTGACCTGCTTCATCGATGGGGGCTTTCGCAGCCCCGCTTTGATCGACCCGGTAGATCAGGTCCGGGTCGCAGGCGACAATGGAATAGCGCCCCCGGGTTTCCCCGCCTTCGACGCTTTCAAACAGGCAAGACCCTAGCCGGTCCGCACCCAGTTTAGCGATGGCAGAGACTGGCGTTTCGAGATCATCAATCCGCTTGGCGCGCAAGGGCACGCCGCGCCCTTGCAGATAGGCGGCTTCAAACTGATCAAAGCTGGGCTCAATCGTCAGCACAAGCGCCTACGGCTGTTTGGCCGGCGTGGCGGCTTTGGCGGCGGCGGTTTCTTCGGTATCGCCCAGCGCACGACCCATCATTTTGGTGAAGAGCTGTGCTTTGGCGCGATCGCGGGCAACGCGTTCCAGAGAGGCGATGAGGTCACGCTGAACCGAGGCCCGCACCGCGGTTTCTGCCTGGGTCAAACGATCTGGAACCATTTTCTCATCATCTTTCAAAATCTCATCGACCCGAACGACGGTATATTCAACGCCATTAGCGGTCGGTGCCAAGACCAATTCGCCCTTTTTGGCCCCAAATACCGCTTGGCTCAGCTCTTGGCCGCCTTGACCGCGCAAGAGCGGTTGGTTTTGCTTGGCAACCGGCAATTTGAATTTGGCTGCGGCAGCTTCCAAGCTGGTCTTTTTGGCTTCCGCCAAAACTTCCTTCGCCTTGGCTTCTGCCCGGGCGCGGACATCGCGGCGGACCCACTCATTGGTCAACTCGGTGCGGATGGAGTCAAAGGGTGGTGGCGCGGCGACCGCGATTGCATCAATGCGGACGGCCACATAGCTGTCGCCTGGGATCGGGGCGAGGTCAGAGGTATCACCCTTGCCGCCTGCAAAGGCCTCTTTGAGAACATTGGGGGCTTCTGCAAATTCAGGGGCAGGCTGGCCAGTGGTCGCAAGATTGCCGTCGGCCATGATGTTTTTAATTGATACCACGCGGAAGCCTGCCTTGGCAGCAGCAGCCTCTAGGGTCGCCCCTTCTGTGATGGCTTTATCATAGGCTTCGGTTGCATCCGTCATCAATTCGCCCGCCGCTGTTTGGCGCAATTGCGTACGGATTTCGGCGGCGGAATCTTCAAACTTGGCTTCTTTGGCCGCAATGGCCTCGGTAACTTTGACCGCGGCAAAAGGCTGCAACTTTGCCGCAACCACCTGCACATCGCCCTGCTTCATTTCGAAGGCTGCCTTGGCAACATTGGCATCGGGAATACCCCCGACGGTGACATTGGACAAAACAACCGGCACCGACAGGCCAAGCGCTTTGGCAATGGCTGCTGGGTCTTCGCCGGCGCGCAAGCGGGCTGCTGCCTGATCTGCCTTGGCACGATCTGTTGTCACCAATTGCACAAGGCCACGTTTGGCAGGCGTGGAGAGGCGCTCTTTATTGCGCGCGAAAATCTCTTGGGCTTGGGCTTCGTCGATTTTCACCTTGGCTTCAAAGTCTGCAAGGCTTGCCACAACCATGGTCAGATCGCGGGTTTCTGGCCGCATCAATTGGGCTTTGCTTTCCTCATAGAGCGCCTTCAATTGCGCGTCATTCGGCTGACGGGGCCCGCCGACAAAGCTTGCTGGAATGGGAATGATGGTAACCATCCGCCGCTCGGTACCAAAGGCCAAAGTCTGGCTGGCAAAGACGCGAGGCGCACGGAAGCCAGAGCTGACCGCCAAAGTCAGGCTTTGGCGTGTTAGGTCTGACCGCACGCTTTTTTCAAATTCTGCCGGGGTAAAGCCATTGTCGCGCAGCGCCAATTGATAGGTGTCTTGGCTGAAGCGGCGGGTGATTTGGTCTTGGAAAGCAGGAATTTTTGCGATTTCGGCTTGGACAACCGAGTCAGGTGCTTTGAGCCCAAGACTGTCGGTCAAAGCGGCAAAGGCTCGGGTCGCAACCATTTGCTCCAGCACAGCATTATCCAGACCTTGGGCGCGCGCCTCTTCGGTTGAAATGTCGCGCTGGGCATCGGCTTGCGCGCGTTTCAGCAAGCGATCAAACTCTTGCTTATATTCTTCCTGCGTAATCGACTCGCCAGCAACCTTTGCCACCGCATCTGGGCTACCCCGGGTGAAGATGTCATTGACCCCCCAGATCCCGAAGGAAATGACCAAAAGACCAATGATGATGCCGGAGACCCACGAGCGGGCAAATTTTCGAAACGCGTTGAGCATGGAAGATCCTGATGAAAACTCCCCTTAGCATAAGGATCGTTGGGGGAGGGGGCAAGGCAAGGCCTGCACAGCATCGCGCGATCGACTGCAGGTCTCAGTGTGGTGAATTGCAAAGTTGAAACCACCTGCCTATTCGGGAAGGCATAAAGAGTCCGCGAGTGGACAAAACATCTAGGCTCGGATGGAGTAAGACGTGGCGAAATTGTTGGTTGGAAACTGGAAAATGAATGGTTTAAAGGCTTCGCTGGCAGAAGCGAGCCTGATTGCAGCCTCTGCCGCCGCCGCCAAAAGCCACGCCATCCAATTGGCGATTTGCCCACCGGCAACCCTCTTGGCCAGCCTGAGCGAGGCTGTGGCCGGAACAGGGCTTTTGACGGGTGCACAAGATTGTCACGAAAAAGTTTCCGGGGCCCATACCGGCGATATTTCGGCGGCCATGATCCAGGATGCGGGCGGCCATTTTGTGATTGTCGGCCATTCTGAACGCCGCGCCGATCATCACGAAACCAGTGCTGTGGTGCGTGCCAAGGCACAAGCTGGCCTCGATGCTGGCCTTGTGCCCATCATTTGTGTGGGTGAGACCCGCGCAGAGCGCGAGGCTGGGCAAGCCGAGGCGATTGTTCTGGGCCAAGTCGACGGCTCGGTTCCAGACACGTTCCCCGTTGAAGGCTTGGTTATTGCCTATGAGCCCGTGTGGGCGATCGGGACGGGCTTAGTGCCGAGTGCTGCCGATGTTGCGGCGATGCACCGTGCCATTCACCAACGCTTGGTGGATCGGTTTGGTACTTTGGGGGCGAGCGTCCGCTTACTTTATGGCGGCTCTGTCAATGGCGGTAATGCTGGCGACCTCTTGCATCTGGACCATGTCGACGGGGCTTTGGTGGGGGGCGCGAGCCTGACTGCGGATGGATTTTTGAAAATTCTGCATGCAATTCAAGAATGAACCAATCATCGTAACGTCTTGGAAACAACCCTGTGGCAAAGGGTATATCCGGATGAAGGGGTGAAAGTCCTTTGGACAAGCAAAGACTCGCAGCAGCGACCGTGCTGATTTACGATCCAGTGCGCGGCAATATGCTGATGACACGTTCTGTTTTGCATGGGATTGGGTTCCGCCGCATCGAGGGTATGACCTCTTTGCGCGAATTGACCCGTCGTCTTCGCGACGTCGATATTTCGCTTCTGGTCATTGAAGCCACCGAAAATCACTCTGAAGTGGTTGAGTTGTTGCGCGCCCAGCGTTTGGGCGAACTGGGTGTTAATCCCTTTATTCCTGTCATTGCGACCCTGTGGGCGGGCTCGACCGACTTTGTGGCGGACTTGATGAATGTGGGCTGTGACGATGTGTTGTTGCGCCCATTCTCGCAAATCCAAACCTTAGAGCGCGTGCGGGCGATCATTTCTGCGCGCAAGCAATTTGTCGTGACGTCTGACTATGTTGGGCCCGACCGGGGCCGCTCTTCCAGCAATCAAATGGCCCCTGAGACCTTCGATCCGCCCAATACGCTGCGCGACCGGGTTTTGATGAGCAATTTTGATCCGGTGACGCAGTCTGAAATTCTCGCGACCGCGCGCCGCAAAGTTGACCAAGATCGCTTGGCAAAGCTTGCCCGTCGTATCGCGATGGCCGCTGAAGTCATTATCCAAGCCCAAGGGCGTGGGGATGCAAATGCGGGCTTTGTGGTGGATTTGCTAGAAAGCTCGGCTGAACTTGTGCGCGCTGCAAAGCGTCTCGACATCGACGAAGTGCAAGAAATTGCCATGGTGCTGGAGAATGTGGCAGCCCGTACCAGCGCGCCAGGCCCAGAACGCGTCGAAAATGCCAATCTAACCCGACAACTCGCGCTCGCCCTGTATGTCGCCTATGCGGTTGAGGGTGGTGAGGCGTTTAAGGCGGAATTGGAGACGACTTTGGACAAGGTTCGCGGTCGTTTGGATAAGGCAAAAGAGCGCGCAAAGCGCCGTCATACGCTGGCGCTGTCGTTGGTCTCTTGAAGTTCGGCCTCGAAAGAGCGACATAGCAGCCGTGAGCGCATAGGTTTGCGCGCCATCTATTCACCTTTAGGCCCGTTTCATGTTCATCCAAGCTATTCTCATTCTTCACCTGCTGATCTGTTTGGCCCTTATTGGTGCCATTTTATTGCAGCGCTCGGAGGGCGGTGGCGCTTTGGGTATGGGTGGCGGTCCATCGTCCATGATGTCTGGCCGTTCGGCAGCTAACTTCATGACACGCACGACAACCTTGTTGGGTGCGGCCTTTTTGGTCACCAGTGTGACCCTGACCATTATGAACAAGTCGGCGACCAAGCCTGCTGATTCGCTGATGCAAGATGGGCTCACCAAGGATGGCTTACCCACCAAAGGCATTGACCTTTCGGTACCGGCTGCACCTGCGAATGCGATTGCCCCAGTTCCTGCGGCACCTGCTGGCGGCATTCCTGCGTCTGCACCAACAGCGGCAGAGCCTGCACCACTCTTCCCAGCCGCACCGACAAACGCTGCAGCGCCAGCAGAGAAAAAATAAGCGGCTAACCCCCATTTCTTTCCAGTTGCGCCTCTTCCCTTTTGCAGGCGTTGCGGATTAGAACGACCTCCCATGACCCGATATGTGTTCATCACTGGGGGCGTGGTTTCCTCGCTCGGAAAAGGCATTGCATCAGCCGCGTTAGGCGCGCTGCTGCAAGCTCGTGGCTATAAAGTGAGGCTGCGCAAACTCGATCCTTATCTCAATGTCGATCCCGGCACGATGAGCCCCTATCAACATGGCGAAGTCTTTGTGACCGATGATGGCGCTGAGACCGACTTGGATCTGGGCCATTATGAGCGCTTTACCGGTGTTTCTGCTGCCAAAGCAGACAATATCACAACCGGGCGCATCTATCAGGAGATTATCGCCAAGGAACGCAAGGGGGAGTTTTTGGGCGCGACCATCCAAGTCATCCCCCATGTCACCAATGCGATCAAAGACTTCGTCTTGTCCGATGCGGGGGATGCTGATTTTGTCTTGTGTGAAATCGGCGGTACGGTTGGCGACATTGAAGGCTTGCCCTTTTTTGAAGCGATCCGTCAGCTTGGCCAGCAATTAGAGCCCCAGCAGGCAGTCTATATTCACCTCACCTTGCTGCCCTATATCCATACGGCCGGGGAAATGAAGACCAAGCCGACCCAGCACAGTGTGAAGGAATTGCGCTCTATCGGTATTCAGCCCGACATTTTGATTTGTCGCTGTGACCGTCCGATCCCGGAAGAAGAAAAGCGCAAGATCGCGCTCTTCACCAATGTCCGCGCAAGTGCTGTCATCCAGGCGCTCGATTCTGCGCACATCTATGAAGTGCCGATGGACTATCATGCCGAGGGCCTGGACCGCGAAGTTTTGCGGCGTTTTGGCATTATGGACGCGCCCGAGCCTGATTTATCGAAGTGGCAGGCGATTTCAAAACGCCTGCGCGCGCCCGATGGCGATGTAACCATCGCGGTGGTTGGCAAATATACCGCCATGAAGGACGCCTATAAGTCTTTGATTGAGGCCCTCCATCACGGCGGTCTCGCCAATGATGTGAAGGTCAATATCAATTGGGTCGATGCGCGCGCCTTTGATGCCGATCAAGACATGCTAACCGCAGAGCTTGAAGGGGTTGATGCCATTCTGGTTCCCGGCGCTTTTGGCGACTCAGGGGCGGAAGGCAAGATTAAAGCGGTCCAATTTGCCCGTGAGCGCCAGATACCTTTCTTTGGCATCTGCTTTGGCATGCAAATGGCGTGTGTTGAGGCGGCTCGTAATCTGGCCGGTATCTCCCAAGCCTCCTCCAGTGAATTTGGTCCGACCTCTGAACCTGTCGTGGGCCTGATGACGGAATGGGTGAAGGGCAATGAGCGCCAAGTGCGCGGGGAGGAGACCGACCTTGGTGGTACGATGCGACTGGGCGCCTATCCTGCAGTATTGAAGCCAGATTCGGTGGTCTCGCGGGCCTATGGTGGTGCGCTCAGCATCCAAGAACGCCACCGCCACCGCTATGAGGTCAATATGGCGTATCGGGAGATACTTGAGTCGCAAGGCCTGATTTTCTCAGGCGTATCTCCTGATGGTGTCTTGCCAGAGATTGTTGAGCGGGCAGACCATCCTTGGTTTGTTGGGGTGCAATATCATCCCGAACTCAAGTCGCGGCCATTTGAACCCCATCCCTTATTCGCAGACTTTGTGCGGGCGGCTTTGGTGCAGAGCCGGCTGGTCTAAGCCTGCAGATGCCATCTTGTCGAAAGCGCCCCGTCAGATAGGGTTGCCTCCACACAACCGCAACAAATAAGTGGGCGGCTTTTCCGTGGGGGGTTGGTTTGAAGAAATTTGCATTTTTGGCGCTTGCAAGCACGATGGTGTTGGCGGGCTGCGTAACACCCTACCAGCCTGTTCCGTTTGATCGGACCGCGACTCCTGTTTCCAAGATTGCCGTGGTGGAAAATACACTACCGCTGGAAGTCGGTACGCAAAAACTGGCAACAAATGGTGCCAATATGATGTCGGCGGCCTCAAGTGCAGGTTTAGCAGGCTTGTTGGTCGGGGCAGTCGCAGCAGGCGTGGAAGCTGGCATTGAATCGGGTCAACGTGACCGCATTCAGAAGGCGCTGGCCACGCAAAACTTCAATGGCGAAGCCATTTTTGACGCGGCTCTGGAAGAGGCTTTAAAGCAACAAAACTATAGTGTTTCAACTATTGCCATTCCTCGCAGCAAGAGCCGTGAATTGGTAGTTGTTCCCGCCAATGACGCGGCAGAACCCGGGTCTGCTGTTTTGGATACCTTGGGCTTTAATTATGGCTATCAGCTGGTTGGTAATTCGACACAATGGCGTCCGTTCGTAACGCTGCACGTGCGCATGGTGGATCACAAGGACCCAAAGAAAATTCTTCTGGACAATAAAATCACCTATAATCCAGTGGTTAAATCGGATGTTACGGTTTCAATCCCGGTTGATGAGGCCTTTGCCTTTCAAAAAATTGACGACCTAGAGGCAAACCCCGCCAAAGCTGCTGCAGGCTTAGAGGCGGCGCTTCAAGCAACAGCAAAAGCTACAGCCGATCTCTTGCGGTGACCTTATGAACCAGATGCGTTTTTCATGGATCGCCCTTTCCCTTGCCGGTTTGGTGGCAGGGTGCGCCACAACGCCGCCGCCGCCGCCGCCCCAAGCCGTCTCTGAGATTACAGGCAAGACCTGTACCGATAAGCCTGACTTGACGAAGGCAATCGCCATGACGCCCAAGCGGAAGGCCCAATGGCACAGTATTGCGACAAATGTTGACGGGCTGTCGCCGTGTCTGAACTTGGACGGCAAGCCCAGCAATTATGTCGTCTATGCGCTGCCCTCAGCACCATCGAACCATACATTGACGATTGGTGGCCTCTATGAGGCCTTCCGAATCCTTGGTCCTTTGGTAACCGTGCTCAATGCAGATGGGCAGCCGATCCGCACGTTCTCGGCAGAGCGATTTGCGAATGTGGGTTCAACCTTTGGTGTCCAGTTTCGACCGAGCGATGATGCGCGCTTTGTCTTGGTGCAAACCAATCCCCAGTCAGCGGGGGTCGAAGTGCGGGCGTTTGAGACACAACTCGTCACCCAAACCAATTACGCCTATAATCCCTATACGTATGGCGGCAGTTCCTACCAGACACAATATGGCCGGGAAGGGGCGACGGTTCGCAAATTCTCGCACGAGGGTGTTGTTTCGGTGACGGTTCAGGCCGTGGCTGGCAAAATCGGTCTGCCAAACGAAAAATAGGCTAAGTGGATGTTGGCCACTTGATCACAAAAAGTTGATCTCCCCAATTTGTTCGGGCGAGATCGAATTGACTTTACATCCCTGAATACAGCCTTATGGTTGTGTGGTTTAGATGAGGTTTGTGATGTCGAGCTTTAAGATTGAACCTTTGCATGATTGGGAATGGGGCATTCGGGCAGCTTTTCGGCTGATCTGGAGCCATCGGTCGGTTTTGGTGCCGCTGGCGCTGGTGTTTGTCGTTTTCCAACTTATGTCGTCACCGCTTGAAGGCGTGATGACGATCCAAGTGCCCGTTTCTTTGCCGCATTTCGGGGCGTTCGATCTAAAGGACATCCTAGAGACCCTTGTCGGTGCTGCCTTCTTCGTGGCGATTCTAATCGTTTTTCTCAAATCAGCGGGCGTCGAGACAAGTTGGCGGACGCGGGCGCTCGCCGTTTTAGGTATCATTGGATTTGAACTTTTGGGTGGGTTGGTGGTTTCGTTGTATCCCATCAGCAAAGACGCGGTAGAGCATCTCGCCCTAAATGTAATCATTTTGCTGACAACTTTCGCCTTTTTTATTGCCTGGGTGAACTACACCTTTTGCTTGGCCGTTCAGATTTTGGTCGATGGCAATATTAATCTCTCTCGTTCGTACAAGGGTGTAGCGCGTCGAGTATGGCGCCTATGGCTGTCCTTGGCCTTATCGGTCGTCGTCGTGCTTCCGGTTTTCTTATTACAGTTCGGGATAGAGCAAATTGGCGAAGATCATGCGTCACTACAAACCCTATTGCCTCACCTACAAGCCACCATTGACGCCTTGCAAGAGGTTTTTTGGTTCTTAGCCTTTGGCGCACTTAGCACCATTTGGTTCCTCCATCCCCGTGTTCGGCCACCAGAGGAATCGACTACCTGGGAAGTGCCGGGCTTAGCCCAAGCGCAGTAAGCGAGACTAAGTTCTTTTCCCACTGGCATAGTGTCTTGCATTTGGGGAAGAGCGCGCGTAGATACGCGCTTCAGTTTTACTGGCGGCTCTTCTCGGGGCCGCCTTATCTTTTGAAATGGAACCTGCACCATGGCAGTGCCTAAGCGCAAAACTACTCCTTCTCGTCGCGGTATGCGTCGTTCGCACGATGCGTTGGGCGTGAATTCCTATGTCGAAGACAAGGATTCGGGCGAACTGCGTCGTCCACACCATATCGACCTGAAAACCGGCATGTATCGTGGCCGTCAGGTTCTGACGCCGAAGGAAGACTAAGTCTCTTTCGTCATTTCTTGTGGAAAAGCCCTGCCATCTGGCGGGGCTTTTTTGTTTCGGTCAAATGTCCGCTCGACATAGTTTCAGCACTTGCTAAATCTGCCCGTGCACAAATTTGCGGGGGAATGATCATGCGGGTTTTTTCAGGACTTATGGGGCTGGCTTGTGTGTTGGCAGGCCCTGCGTGGGCAGAGGCGCCAAAGCCAGTTGAGGCACTTGATCTCTATCGCCTCGAACAACCCCTCGATCCGCAATTGGCCCCCGATGGCAAGCAAGTAGCTGTTCTGCGCCAGACGCGCGACATACAGACCGATCGGGTGATGACAGAGCTTTGGCTGGTGCCTATTCCAGGCGCGGGTGCAGGGGAGGGCCGACGTCTTTTGGTCGGGGCAGACCGGGGTCCATCTACTGCCCGTTGGTCGCCAGATGGCGCAACAATTGCCTTTATCGGCAGGGATGGCACCAAATCGCAAATTTTTGTGCTCGATGTGAAAGAAGGCATTGCAAAGCCACTTACCACGCTCAAATTCCCACCAAGCTCTTTATCTTGGTCGCCAGATGGCAAGAAAATCGCCTTTATCAATCTGGTCGAAGAAAAGCCTGAAGCCATTTATAAATTGCCAGAAAAACCAGAGGGCGCGACATGGGCGGCCCCTGCGCGTGTGGTGCGCAGCTTCCCCTATCGTACCGACCCAGACGGCTGGCTCACGCCCGGTGACTATCAGGTCTTTACCCTCGATGTGGCCAGCGGCGCGATTACGCAAATCACCAGCGGTAAGGGTGATTGGGGCCGTGAAGATGCTCAGCCCGCTTGGACACCCGATGGTCAATTCATTGTGGTTAGTGGCAATCCAGCGCCAGATGCGCATCTAAAGCCTGTTCAGTCTGACCTTTATGCTTGGCCTGCCGCGGGTGGCGGTAAACCGCGCCAACTCACCGCCGATGATGGCTTTGAAAACAGCCCGGCTGTCAGCCCTGATGGCAAGACTTTGGCCTATGTGGGCTGGCGCAATCGGCAAACCTCGTTTCAGCGCACCGATGTGTTCGTGGCTGCCATGCCTGCGACGGGTCTTGCAACCGGGGCCCGCAATCTCACCCTCAAGCTTGACCGCCCCGCTCGCCAAATCACGTGGCGCAAGGATGGGAAGGGCGTAAGTTTCCTCT
>NZ_JADCBK010000105.1 GCF_020253525.1 Aquidulcibacter sp. | reverse complement strand
CCGCTGAACCCGGCGGGCTGCGTTTACGACGCGGCCGATCTCGCGATCCTCGCCCAAGCGCGCCACGGCAGCTTCCACCACCTCGCGCTTTGCGGCTAAGGCTTTGCCTTCAACGCCCGTGCCGGGCCCGGTCCAGTCGCCAGCCTCGCCCCCATAAAGGGCCAGTGCCAAGGCGGCAGCAATTGTGGTGTTCCCAATGCCGACTTCACCCAAAACCAAGAGGTCGGTGCCCTCTGCCAGCACTTCCATGCCGTAAGCCATGGTCGCCACGCATTCCTGCTCACTCATGGCATCGGCTTCAACAATATCAGGCGTAGGCTTGCCGACCGCCAAATCATAGACCTTAAGCCCTGCCCCGGCTTGTTGGGCCAGAACCGAAATAGCCGCCCCACCAGCAGCCATAGCGTCAATCATCTGCCGCGTGACTTCTTGGGGATAGGCAGAGACACCGCGCGCGGCAACGCCATGATCGCCCGCAAAAACCGCAACAATGGGACGCGTGACCTGCGGCGGGCTCTTGCCCGTCCAAGCCGACAGCCAATTCGAAATATCCTCTAAGCGGCCCAAGGCGCCGGGTGGTTTGATCAATTGGCTTTCGCGCCACGCGGTGCGGGCGCTGGCCTCTTCATCGCGGCTGGGCAAGTCCTGAAGCAGGGCTCGGATATCGTCGAAGGGCTGTTTGGGGGCTGCGCAGGCATCATGAGGCATGGGTGTGATCTAGCGCGCAATCGGCTGGCAATAAAGGCCAAGGCGCGCGGGAAAAAACAGCCCGCCCTGGCGAGCCTCAGTGCGACTTCGGCGCCACAGTGTGTCAGGTTCGATCAGCCATTAAGTATTATGATCTCGAAATTTCAAACTGTTCGTCTACAAGGTCGAAAAGACGTTCCCACAAGATGAGCCAAAGTTGAGTCGCGCCATGCGCATTATTGATGACGCCAGAATTTGCTTGATATTCTTTACACGTTTACCCGTAACTTGGCCGGAGGATCTGCCAAGAGAGCGCATCACGCGCGCCTTCCAAGCAGCCCCCGTCGCCGGCCTCGTGACCGGAATCATCGGGGCTTTGACCTATGGCCTGGCGATGTGGCTGTTCAACGGCAGTGTGCATATTGCAGCGACTTTGGCCGTTGCATCGCAAGTCCTTACCACAGGGGCCTTTCATGAAGATGGCTTTGCCGATTTCTTTGATGGCGTGGGCGGTGGCAAGACGGTCAGCGAACGGCTCGCCATCATGCGTGACTCGCGGATTGGCACCTTTGGCGGCGTGGCGCTGTTACTTGCCATCATTCTGAAAATATTTTTGGTGGCCGAGATTGCCCAAGCCTGGCAGGCAGGCCTGTGCCTGATTATCAGTGGCGCCTTGGCCCGCACGGCATTGGTGCATGTGATGACCCTATTGAAGCCTGCAACCGATGACGGCATTTCTGCCTCTGCAGGCCAGCCCACCGCGACGGAGGCAACGACTGCGACCGTGATTGGGGCAGTCATCGCGGGCGTTAGCGTTATCCTTGCCTTCCAATTGAGCTTTATTGGCCCTGCCATTGGCGCTGTGATTGGCACGATCTTGGGCGCGGGTGCCATTGCCATGACTGCGCGCAAGCATTTGGGCGGGCAAACGGGGGATGCTTTGGGCGCGACCGCGATTGCAGCCGAATTGGGTGCCTTGGCCGGGATTGTTGCCCTGATCCCCGCATTTGGCATGTGACGTGGCCGAACCTATCGCCACGCCCTGTATCAAGGTCTGCTGTGTAGAGCCCCAGTCCGGCCTATGCCTTGGCTGCTACCGCACCCTGCCGGAGATCGCGCAATGGATGCGCTTTTCCCCTGACCAGCGCGCTAGCATTACCGCTGACTTGCCAAGCCGTCGTGACCGGCTAGACCCCATGTATCGGACCTAACACGCGCCGAAATTCATAGGTGTTAGATTTCATGGGCTCGGTTACATACGCTCTGGCGCTTCGATCCCAAGCAAATCCAAGGCAATCAACAATTGCGTCAAGGTTGCTTTGGCCAAGGTCAGGCGCGACGCGCGCACATCGGCTTCGGCCGCAGTCATGATGGGACAGGCCGCATAGAAGGCCGAGAATGCCCCTGCTAAGCTATAGGCATGGTCGGCCAGAATATGGGGCGCGCGCTTATCATAGGCCCCACGCAGCGCATGCTCAAACCCATCCAAGACCAAGATCAAATCGCGTTCTACGCCTTCAAGCTTGACCACTGGGCCCGCCGCAACGCCTGCTTCCTCGGCTTTGCGCAGAATGGATTTGATCCGCACGGCGGCATAGAGAAGGTAAGGCCCGGTCTTGCCCTCAAAGCTTAAAAACCGATCCAAGTCAAAGATATAAGACGTACCGCGGAAGTTTTGCAGATCGGCAAACTTCAAGGCCGCAATGCCCACCTTATGGGCGATATCGGCGCGCTCCTCTTGTGGCCAGTCGGTACCGACGCCAGCCTCATCAATTTTGGCTTGGGCTTTTTCTTGCACTTGGGTGATGAGGTCATGCAGCTTTAAGACGCCACCTTCGCGGGTCTTAAAGGGCTTGCCATCTTGGCCATTCATCGTGCCAAAGCCGATATGGTCAAGGCCGTCACGTGGCATATAGCCAGCCTTGTCTGCCGCACGAAACACGGTTTCGAAATGATCGGCCTGACGTTGATCGACGCAATAGATAATCAGATCGGTCTGAAAGCGCTTGACCCGATCCACAATGGTCGCAAGGTCGGTCGTGCCATACATGGCAGAGCCCTCAGACGAGACAACCAATAAGGGCGCGACATTGGGGCCTTCGCCGCCATCCTTCTTCGGCACCATTTTGTCGTGCACAAACACAACCCGCGCGCCCTGATCATCTTGCAATAACCCCTTGGATTCGAGGTCTTTGATCATGTCCGGGATGAGGG
>NZ_JADCBK010000104.1 GCF_020253525.1 Aquidulcibacter sp. | reverse complement strand
GATCACGGCTGAATAAGCCGCGCCAACAATGCCCAATTGCGGCAAACCAAACAGGCCCAACACCAGAACCGCCGTCAGTGGCACTTGCAGAAACGCGCTGGCGACCATCAAAACAGCCGGTAATTTCATGTCGCCCATGCCGCGAAACACCGCACCCACCACACTCACCAGCCAGAGAAACAATCCGCCCCAGAATATCACGCTGCAATAGGCAACTGCCTGTTCCAAAATTTGCCCACGCCCACCCAGAAAGGCGATCAACGGTCGGCCAAAGAGGGAAAAGAGCAGGAGAAACAACCCTGCCCCCGCGGCGGCCACGGCCAAAGCATGCCAAATCAATTGTTGGGCCCGCTCGCGGTCACCAGCCCCCAAGGCGCGCGCAATGGCTGAGGTGACCGCCCCACCGGCTGCCCCGCCCGACATGGTTTGGATCAGCATCAAAAGCGGAAATGCCAAAGCGATACTGGCCAAAGCACTCGTCCCCAATTGGCCAATGATCCAAACCTCCGCCAAACTCACCGACGACTGAATGGCAAAGGCAAGCGCATTCGGCGTCGCCATGCGCAACAGCAAGGGCGCTGCCGGAGACGTCAGCATGTGGTGTGTCCGCTCATCCATATGCACGCGTCTTTCGGTTTGGCTTGGGCAAGGCTTAGGTTGGGCCGGAATTGGATGGGCGACGCGGGCGATTGTCAAGCGCGGGGGGGGGCTTGGAATGGCTTCGTTTGCCTCAGGGTCCCGCCCGACTTCCTTATGACACAGATCGAAGTAACAAGGGTGCATTCCAGAAATGGATTGCACCATGGTCAAGCAAATCCTGAGTTCGTCGATGCTGGGCCTTAGCCAAAGCACTTAGAACGGTTCATTGCGTCGCTTCGCTTGCCTTGAAGCCGCCCGACAAGTGTCTCTGCGCAAGATGCGGGGTCAAGGGGTTTATCGGCTTCGCCGACGCGCGAAGCGTACCCCTTGACGCCTCATCTTGCACGACCAAACTCGAACACGGCCTTTGCCAAGGCAGAGCCTGCGGCAAAGGCAGTCTAAGTGAAAAACCATAACCCAGTCCGCAGCAAACAAAGTCGCTCACTCCACTCGAATACGCATTGTCCTCCGAGCGCCTAGCGGAACCAAGGCTAAACTATACCATTAGAGGGTGGTGCGACTCTTTAAAAAAGCAAGGTATCTAGGTTCCTCAGTAGCAAAAATTTCTTTGCCCGCACCCATGTAGGCGCGTATAAGTTCGTCGGCAGCAGCGTCGTCTTCACCGGCATCCAAAAGCACTTCCCCAAACCGAAGATGAAGGAAAGGATTGCCGACGGCACCCGGACAAGTCATCGCAAACTGCAGCGCTTCTCGTGCAGAAGTTTTGTACCCGGCAAGAAAACATGCATCTGCAATAGCAGCCAGCACCCAAGTTGATGCGTTCCAGCTGTTCTTTGGCTCCGGAACTAACGCCCAAGCCTTGTTATATTCGGCGATAGCTTCGTCGTACTCACCGACCTCGGCGAGTCTATCGCCGACTGCACAGAAACCCTTAATCTCCTGGTGCGTCGTTGACGACAATTCTTTTTCAACTTGAGACACGACTTTCCTTTCCGGATCGGCAGTCGACTGCAATCCAGCGTTGGCCGGCATTGCCGTCAAGCAAAACCTGAAGTGGTTCGAGTTCTAAAAGTGTGAACTGGCTGATTGAAACCCGCGACATATTTTGTTGTACCCGTTTAATGCTCATCGTTCCTAGCATTCTTCCGTCTCATAAATGTCCGCTTCCAAGCAACCGCCCCCCCCCAAACGGCAACCTCGGGCGCAAAGCCGGCAGCCAATTCCCAAGCTTGGCACTCCAAAACCCCCATCTGCACGGAGGGGGTGCCCATGTGGGCGCTGGTTTGCTATGGGCCTGCCATGACTGCCAAGATTTGCGCCCTGTATAAGTTTGCCGATTGCCCGGACTTTGAGGTCTTGCGGGTGGATTTGTTGGCGACGACCAAGCAATTGGGGATTATGGGCACGTTATTGATCGCGCCTGAAGGCATCAACGGCACGATTGCAGGCCCGCCTGACGGGATCGACCAATTCGTCACCTATCTGGAAAATGATCCCATCTTTTCCGGCCGCTTCAAGGACGCCGAGATCAAATATGCGCAGGAAGACAAAAATCCCTTTGTGCGTATGAAAGTGCGCCTTAAGCGTGAGATCGTCACGCTGCGCGCACCCAAGGCAGACCCGCGCCAAGTCGTGGGCACCTATATTGCGCCATCGGACTGGAATGCGTTGATCGCCGATCCAGACATTGTGCTGGTTGATACGCGCAATGCCTATGAGACCGAGGAAGGCATTTTTAAAGGCGCGATTGATCCCAAAATCCGCACCTTCACCGCCTTTAAAAAATGGGCCGAAGACAATCTCGACCCTGCCCGCGACAAAAAGGTCGCCATGTATTGCACGGGCGGTATTCGCTGCGAGAAGGCCTCTGCCTATCTGCTGGCAGAAGGTTTTGAGAACGTCTATCACCTCAAGGGCGGCATCTTGGCCTATATGGAACAAGTGCCCAAGGAAGAAAGCCTGTTTGAAGGCGGCTGCTTTGTCTTTGACTCCCGCGGTGTGGTCGGTGCCGATTAGAGGCGTTTAGGCGGGATCTGTGCGCTCTAACAAGCGATAATGTTCAATCACTTGGCTGTCACAGCTGAGCTTTTTGGCGATCTTGCTTCCAGGCTCTATCACCCGCCAAAAGGGCACGACCTCGGTTGTGGCCTTCCCCTCGCTCAACTCGGCAAGCGCCACTTCGGCAACCACTTTGAGATAGATGGCGGTAGTCACTGGACAGGTGGCTTGGGCCGCGTTTTTGCGCGCCAGCTCATTGCGCATCCGCTCAATGCTGCGCACCTCACCCGGGGGAATGGCCGAGATATAATTGGCAATCGTCCCGGGCGAGCCGATATACATGGTCGTGCCCATCTTGATGCCGGCAAAGTCGGTATGCAGCACGAGGGTTTTGGGCGGTTTGGCTTTGTCAAAGCGCTTGCGCCAGTCGGTTGGCTTTTTGGGTTTAGCTGTCATGAGGCATCTCGCGGGCTACGACGCGTGGTTTCCTGTACTAAGGCATCAAGATAGGCTTGGGCAAAGGCCTTGGGGTCGAAAAATAGGCGGCTCATAATACGACCAATTGGCGAGGGCGTCGTGGCTTGTTCGGTCACAAAGATGTGCGTGCCGCCCGATGGCGTTGGCACCAAGCGGCCCTCCCATTGGCCATGATAGCCATAGCTGCTCTTAAAGCGCATCTGAAGGATTTGTTCGGTCTGGGCCGTCAATTCAAAGGTGATAACCTCACCCCTTCGGGTGGTTTCGGTCCAAGTGGTGGCAGATTGAACCTCGACTTTCGCAAGGTCTGGCCGCCAATATGGCTGACTGGCTTTATCGAGAATAACAGCTTTCAATTGGGCAGGCGTGGCCTCGACCACACGATCAACTTGCCCCGTGCGGGTAGCTGGCAACAAAAGCCCCACCACAACAATCAAAGCCGCAAGGCCTGCTAAACCGCCAATGATCCAAAATGCTAGCTTCATCATGTCGCGCGCTCCTCAGCTTGAGCGCGCTCTGTAGCAAAGTGATTTCGCCTGACAATTAGGCCCTGTTTTTAATTTAAATATCAAATAGTTAAGTCAAATCAGCCTCTAAATGCTCACGCCAGCGGCAGCCCGCAAATGGGCGAGACTGCCAGCAAGATCAGACCGAGACTCAACTTCCAGCAAATGGATGAACCGATCACTCCCACCAAGCTTGGGTGCCTTTGGCAAGGGCGCTTGTGCCTTATCTTGCGCGATGAGGCCAATCCAAAGCTGTGCCGCACCTGATTTAGGGCGGACCGCCACGGCGAATTGCCGCCCCGTCCCAAGCCCGACATAGGTCTTGCGCGGCATTACTACTAAGGTCGGGATCGATTGGCGCAAGGCCTGAACAAGCTGGTCGAACACCACCGCCCCATCGAGGCCCAAGATCGTCTCGATGGACCTGTCATCTTCTGTCGGTCTGTCGCGATTTTTCCATTTACGTACAAGGATTTGCGCGGTGACATGGCCAAGCCCATGTTGGGTTTTGAGCCAGGCAACGGCTTCAGCGGGCTTGGCAAATGGGCCAGAAGCCTCAAGCCGGGTGATCCAGTCTACCAAAGTCAGTCCGCTGCGCTCGGCCAAATTGCGCAACACAGCGGCATCCATTTCATCAGGACTTAGGGCCATGAGATGCAATCCTTATTTGGGAAAGTGTGCGCTGAGATAGGCGGGTAGTTTTTTCGATAGCAAATCCTTCCAGCCAAAGCCCAAGGCCACCCGAGGGATAAGGTTTGATAGGCCTGCAAAGCCTGCATGGCTTAAGGTCAATTGGGTTTCCTTGCCTTTTTCCCTCAACTCAAAGGTGACGACCGTATCTATCCCCCCGCCCCGCCAACTAAACTTCAAACGCTCAGGCTCGATGATTTCCAGCACGGTACAGTGCACGGTCCCATCAAAACCCGGTGCCGGATCGGTCTTGAATGTAAAGGCGTGGTTTGGGATCGGTCTGAAATCATTGGGCATCAACCAAGCAGCCAAATGGTCGCTTGATGTTAAAGCCGCCCACACCATCGCGCGGGGAAAGGCTAAAGTCCGGCTAATGACAATGTCCTTCATCTGTTGGAAGACTCCCGATTTTTCTAAAGCTTCAATTCTTCATGCGGGCCAAATGCGTTTCGAGGGTGTCGAGTTTCTCGGTCCAGAAAGCTTCGTATTTGGCAATCCAATCGGCGACGGTTCGAAGCTCTACAGCCCGTACCGAATAAAAGGTACGCCGGCCCTCCACCCGCTCATCCACTAAGCCAGCCAGTCTCAAGACTTGCATATGTTGGGACGCAGCAGGCTGGGAAATCCCCAAAGCCTCTGCCAATGACCCAACCGTGCGGGATTCCTCGAACATCAGATCCAGCATGCGCCGCCGATTGGGATCGGCAATCGCCTTGAACGGATCTTGATTGGCAGCGACATAGGTCATGGGCACCTCTTTCGAGGGTTATTTATAGGTAATTACCTATAATGTAAATGGGGCCGCTGCAGATACTGGCCACGCGTTATTCCAGCTCAAAAAAAATGGCGCATCTGCAGCCAAATACACCCCATCCGCCACGGTATCAGCGCGTGGCTAGGGTGGATGCCGATAGGGCAAGCGGCCCGAACTTTATACTTTCCTTATGCCAATGCCGGGCTTTCATATGGAAGCTTTACGCCGATCTGTGGTCTGCCCTGCGACGGACAGTGGAGACCCTTCATGCTAACCAGTCGCGCCCCAACCCAAGACACACCCCACCCATCCCGTCGCAATCAGACCGCCATTCTCACCCTTGGCGCCATCGGGGTGGTCTATGGCGATATCGGGACCAGCCCGCTTTATGCCTATCGCGAGGCCCTCACCCAAGCAGCCGGGGGCGGGATTTCGCAAGCCGAGATTTTTGGCGTCTTAAGCCTTGCCTTGTGGACGCTCATTTTGGTTGTAACGGTGAAATACATCAGCTTCTTGATGCGGGCCGACAATCATGGCGAGGGTGGGGTCCTTTCTTTGATGGCGCTGGCCCAGCGCGCCACACAGGGCAAATGGGCGATCGTCACGCTACTAGGCGCGATTGGGGCGGCATTGTTTTACGGCGACGCCATCTTAACCCCGGCCCTGTCGGTTTTGTCGGCCGTAGAAGGCTTGAAATCGGTTCCCGCCGTTGCCCCTTATTTGAGCCACGAGTTGATCCTAACTCTCGCCATCGGTTTACTCGTTGGGCTTTTTGCCATCCAATCGTCGGGCACAGCAGCTGTGGCGGTTTGGTTCGGCCCCATTTGTGCGATTTGGTTTGTGGCGATCGGCACAGTAGGCCTGATCAACACCTTGGATACCCCTGAAATTTTCTCCGCAATCAACCCCGCCTACGGGATAGAATTCCTGCTGACCCATGGCAAAGTAGGTTTGTTGGTGATGGGGGCCGTATTTCTGACCGTGACGGGCGCTGAAGCCTTGACGGCAGATATGGGCCATTTTGGCCGTTTCCCGATACAGCTTGGCTGGTATCTGCTTGTCTTTCCAGCACTCACGTTGAACTATTTTGGCCAAGGGGCATTTGCACTGAACCAGTTTGAAGCCGCCGCCTCGCAAGGCCAAAGCTTACAAGCCTCTGACTGGTTCTTCCTGATGACACCAGAATGGTTTCGCTTGGCTATGGTGGGCATAGCAACCTTAGCCACCATCATTGCAAGCCAAGCGGTCATTACCGGCGCATTTTCCTTGACCCAGCAAGCGATCTCGCTGGGCCTCTTGCCGCGCCTGACCATCCGGCAGACAAGCGCCAGCCAATCGGGCCAAATCTACTTGCCTGCGATGAATTGGCTTCTGGCCTTGGGCGTCCTCATCCTCATTCTGAGCTTCCAGACGTCTTCCAAAATGGCTGCGGCTTACGGGATTGCGGTAACGGGAACCATGGTTGTCACCACGATGCTAGCCTTTGTCGTGGTATGGAAATTATGGAAGTGGTCGATTTTCACGAGCATTATGGTTGTCGGTCCACTTCTGGCGCTCGACCTGTTTTTCTTCGGTGCCAACATCTTGCGGGTTATTGAAGGGGGATGGGTTCCGTTGGCGGTTGGCCTCCTAATTGCCGGACTGATCGGCATTTGGGTTCGCGGGAAAGCTTTCCTTGCTGTTCAAGCCACGCGCGAGACAGTCAAGATTGTCGACTTGGTGCCAACTCTCGCAAAAAGCCCAATCCCGATTGCCCAGGGAACCGCGGTTTTTCTGACCGCCGACCCCGAAAATGCACCGGCAGCCCTGCTGCATAATCTCAAACATAACCAAGTGCTGCATGACGAGAATATTCTTCTTACTGTGCGCACCTCCACCCAGCCCCATGTACCGCCATCCGAGCGGCTTTCGATGGAGCGCTTGAATGATCGCTTTCTGCGCGCAACCTTGTGCTACGGCTATATGGAAAGCCCCGATGTGCCGACGGACTTGCACCGAGACGGACGGATTCCCATCCATCCTAAGGGCACCTCCTTCTTCGTAAGTCGCAACTCCTTAGCCCCGAGTGCGGAAGTCGGCCTCCCCTTGTGGCAAGCGATCATCTATAGTTTCCTGCATCGCAATGCCGCCGACCCAACTGCCTTCTTCCAGATTCCACCAGACCGCGTTGTTGAGCTGGGTTCGCGCGTGCGGGTGTGATCATGCCTGACGCCAGAACCAAAACCACCGAACAAACGATTTCGCTGGGCCTAGCTTTGGTCGTGACCCTGGTGCTGGGCTGGGCTGGCATAAACTGGCCAAACTTTGGGACCGCCAATTTCGCCCTGCTTCTTTTGGTACCAGTTGTTATTGCAGCTTCGGGCGGGGGGCGTATGGCAGGCCTGGGGCTGGCCGTTTTGGCGGGGGCGGTCTTCAACTTTGTGGCACTAGAACCGCGGCTGACCTTTGCCATCGCCAAATCTGGGGACCTGTTGACCTTGGGCGTCTATGCGTTGGTGGCCTTTGTAACCGCTTCGGTTGCAGCACGGCTTGCCGAAGCCGGCGAGCGGGCTCGCCAAGATGCCGCCGATAGTGCGATTTTTTCGGCCATGACACAGCAGCTTTTGGCGGCAAGTACACGCGAACAGGTGCTGGAGGTGGCCGCAAAGGCACTGGAAGCAAGCACGCAGCGTGGGGTAAGCCTTGTTGAAACAATTGGCGACCTTCGCCTTTCTTCAAGCCAAGATGAAGCTGCTGCGCGCTGGGCCCTCGCCCATAGCGAGATGGCAGGTCGTGGCCTGCCTCTGTTTTCAGATGCCTCTTCAGTCTATGTTGCAGCGCATGCTGGCCGTCGCGCCCTGTTAGCAAGGTTGGAAGGGTCAGCCCCCCAGCTTTCGAGACTGGCTCATGCGAGAGACATGATCGACGAGGCAGCAGATGCCCTCGACCGACTTGAATTGGCGGCGCGGATAGAAGCAGATACGCGCCGGACCGAATCCGAGGCGATGCGCCGGGCGATTTTCGCCTCCATCGGCCATGATCTTCGCACCCCCATGACCACCTTGCGGGCCGGTCTTGAAAGTATCAGCTATCACGACCCTGAGGTCATCAATCCAATCAGGGCAGATGCCCTACGGCTGGAAAGGACCCTCGACAATCTGCTCGAACTCGCCCGGCTTCAGGCCAGCGACGCTTTGCCGGAAGTCTCTTCCATGGATTTGACCGACACGATTGATGCAGCGATCGGTGCTTTGCCGCAGGCGATCCGTGATCGTATTGAAGTGACGATCGCCGAAGACACGCCCCTGATCCAAAGCGATCCCATCATGCTGCACCATATTGTGTTGAACCTGTTAGAGAATGCCGGAAAATATAGCCCTGAAACAACCTCGATTCAGGTGCTGGCTCATCCGTTGGACGGGGGAGCGCGCCTCTCGGTTATGGACGAAGGACCGGGCATTGGCGAGGATGTGGCAGACCTGTTTGGTTTGTTTAAACGAGGTCATCATAGCGATCGTGCGCCCGGGTCGGGTGTGGGGCTTTCGGTTGTAGATTCCTTTGCCCGCGCGCTTGGCCATCGGGTAAGTATCGCTAACCGAACCGACAAAACGGGCACAATATTTGCCATCGACTTTTCCGACAGGACCAAATTGGCATGACGCCACGCATCTTGATTGTTGAAGATGAAGCCCAGATTTTGCGTCTCCTCTGCGCGGCGGTGGAGAGGGGTGGTTATCGGGTGGCAACTGCCACAACAGGCCGGGAGGCAATCCATCTGGCACGACATACTACCCCGGAAGCGGCCCTGATTGATCTAGGTCTGCCCGACCGCGACGGGATCGAACTTGTCAAACAATTTGCCGATCTGGGCATTGCGGTGATCGTTGTCTCGGCCCGTGATACGGTGACTGAAAAGATTGCCGCTCTCGATCTGGGCGCTGCCGACTATGTCGTCAAACCGTTTGACACCGATGAATTGCTGGCGCGGTTACGGGCAGCCTTACGCGCCCGCATGCCACAAACCGGCAAAGGAGGCATCGTCCATTTAGGCAGCACCACCCTCGACCTCGATGCACGAAGGGTGCTGCGTGGTTCAGAAGACGTGCATTTCGCGCCCAAGGAATATGGCGTTCTTGAACTCTTGGCCCGCCACGCAGGCCGGGTGATCACCCATGCCCAAGTGCTGCGCGAGGTTTGGGGCCCAGCCCATGAGACCGATGTGGAATATCTGCGCGTAGCTGTGCGCGCTCTCCGCCAAAAGCTTGAGCCTAATCCATCCAGACCCACACTCATCCGCAATGAACCCGGCATCGGCTATCGCTTGGTGGTGCCCGAGACATCGTCTGGATCAGATACGACGAATTGATCTGGATTGAAGAAAAGTGGCGGAGGAGGAGGGATTCGAACCCTCGATAGGCTTGCACCTATAACGGTTTTCGAGACCGCCGCATTCGACCACTCTGCCACCCCTCCGGTGCGCCTTGCAAACCCTGCTGCAAGTTGGTCAAGGGCGCGGTGTTTAAGGGCCAAAGGCGGCTCTGGCAAGACATGGTTTGCAGGCAGACCTGCAGCAACTGTGCGCTTTGGCCTGAAGATGTGTCTGTTGACTGGCAGGATGGGCAGAAATCTGTCTAAAGGATGGTCCATGATCGAGCCGAAACCCGCCGCCAGTCCCCAAAAAGAGGAGCGTCCTGTCGCGGCCTTTGATGTTGATGGCACGCTGACTTGGGCCGATTCCTATTTGTTGTTTTTGCGCTTTGTCGCTGGCCGCTTTGGCTTTGCGGTGAAGATGATCCGGCTTGTCCCGACGTTTTTAGCCTATCGCTTGGGGGCCCTGCCCCGCAGCGCAGTCAAAGAACAAACCCTGCGCCTGTTTCTGGCTGGCATGACGGCAGAGGATTATTTGGCCCGGTGCCAAACCTTTGCCCAGAAGATTTACCCCATTATTGCCAGACCCGACGGCGTGGCGCGCCTGCGTGCCCATCAAGGTGTCCGCGATCAAGTGGCGTTGGTTTCAGCCTCGTTGCGCGATTATCTCTTGGTTTGGGCACAAGAGTTGGGGGTCGATCATGTCTTGGCTACCGAAGTGGAAATCCTCGATGGGCGGCTGACTGGCAGATTGAGGGGGGATAATTGTTGGGGCCCGGGCAAGCTTGCCGCCATTCGTTTGGCCTTCAACAAGGCCCCTTTAGTGGCCGCTTATGGCGATACGCGGGGGGATAAGGAAATGCTGGCCGCCGCCCAAAACCCCGGCTTTCGAATCTTTGAAGAAGCCCCGCGCGACCGCCTGATCCAGTTGTTATCGCTTTATGCTGGCAATCTTATGGAACGAAGCCACGCGAATCGGCTTTAGTACGCTTGGGTAGCGACCCGTTAGCATCCGTATACGGCAAAGCTGCCCGTGAGCGCGATAGGTCAATCTATCGCGCAGGGCGTAAATTCGGAGAGCGGACGCATGGAAGGTCATGAAGTCTCAGTCTGGTGCGTGTCCGATGGGCGGGCCGGTATCGAGCGCCAGACCTTAGCCGTTGCCCATGCGCTGAGCGAACGGGTGCCAACCCGGATCAAAATCCTTCGCCTGCAACCCAGAGGGTTCCAAGTAAACCTGCCACCCAGTCTTTGGCTGATGCCAAAAGCTGCCCTTCCTGTTGAACAAGCCGCCCGCCTACAGGCACCTTGGCCCGATGTGTGGATCGCCAATGGCCGCCGCTCTATCCCTTATTCTTTGCGGATGAAAAAGTGGAGCCGCGGACAAAGCCTTGTGGTGCAAGTGCAAGATCCACGCGTAAATCCCAAGCGCTTTGATTTGGTTGCCCCGCCCCAGCATGACGCGCTGCGCGGCGATAATGTTATCACCACATTGGGCGCACCTGTTTGGTATACCCAAAAGCAAATCGAAACGGCCCTTGGACAAATTCCAGAACTTCGTCATCCAAGTAAAAAGCGCGTCATGGTGATCCTTGGCGGCACGTCCAAACGCCACCAGCTTAGCCTCGCGCGGGCCCATGCGATTGTTGCAGAGTTGCAAAGGCTGGCCCATCAAGACGTGCATCTGATGATCACCACCTCTCGGCGCACCCCCAAACATGCCGAGGATTTGTTCCGCGCCTTTGCCTTTACATCGGGCGCGGACTTCTTTGCCAATGAAGCGCGAGATGGGCCTAATCCCTATTTGGCTTGGTTGGCGCAAGCCCAAGTTGCCCTCGTCACCGAGGATTCAACCAATATGATGACAGATGTCGCCTTCTTTGGCATTCCGATGCATCTGATCAAGCTAGAAGGTGGCGATCCAAAGTTCGACCGCTTGCACGCTGCCTTCATTGAACGCGGCGCAGCACGTTGGTTCAATGGCAATCTGACACATTGGTCTTATGAGCCCATCCGCGATGCCATGGCGATTGCAGAGGCCATTCAAGCCCGATTGATCACGCCTTAAGGCTGGGTCGATAGGCCTTCACCACCGCAAGAGCCGAACGCCTACCAAAGCCCCTAAAGCTGAGGCAAGACCGATCCCCACCACATACCAAATGGTGACAAAGGAAACCGAGTCGACCGAGCAGAACATGGCATAAACCATGGCTCCAACCCCGCCCGATAGCGCCCCAATCGCGGCACCGGCCAAGGCCAATCGGGTTGGTGCTGCCTCACGCATGGCCCAAACCAAAAGCAAAGCCGCTGGCAAACCGCATATGGGGATCAGGATGATGCACCACGGAAACCCGCCGCCTGTGAAAGCGGCAAATCGGTGCCCAGGCTCTGTCGCCATCAAGGTGATCACGCCAATGGCGATGGCAGCCGTGACAACCAAGATAAAGGGACTGACCAAACGGGCCATCGTACCCTTGTCTTGCCCGATTGGCTTTGCCAGACGCAGGGCTAAGCCGCCGGCGAAGGTGGCGATCAAGGCTGAAAAACCCGCTTTCATGGCCACCATAGGGGCCGCAACGCCAATATCGGGGCGAAAGCCCATAAACATCCGGACCAACACCAAACCCAGTACCAGGCCAAGCACCAGCGCAAAAGCGATGCGGCGATAGAGGCGATTGGGGGTCGCTGCCTCGGGTGTGCGTGCCAAGGCCGCAATCAATTCATCGGTCGTCATGATAAGTCTCCTGTCGCTGAAGTCCCAACCAGACGCATCAGCGTCTTCAGACCGCGATGGATGGATATTTTAATGTCCGATGCGCTCCACCCCGTTTGAGCGGATGCTTCGGCAATGCTTAATTCCTTCAGTTTGACCAGCTCAATAGAGGTCCTTTGTTTCTCTGGCAGATCGCCCAACAAGCGGGCAATGTCGCGACTGGGATCGCCTGCTTCAGTTTCTTCAGCGGCCAAGGCATGCTCATAATCCTCAATCGGCAGATCAAGCCCGCGCTTGCCGGTGCGCCGCCAACGGTCGATCATGCGGTAGCGCGCTATCGCATAAGTCCAGGCCAGAAGCTTCTGGTCGGGATCGAACATAGCCCGCTTGGTATAAATGGCGATCAAGGTCTCTTGTACCAAGTCTTCTGCATCTTCAGGCCTTGCCCCTTTATTGCGGAAAAAGGCCCGAAGACGGGGTGCTAATCCATCCAAAAGGCGGCGCGTTGCGACTGGATCGCCAGCTTGAGCGCCCAGCATCCATGCGTGCAATTGGGTTTCGTCTGGTGTCAAAATCGCCCCTCCAGCAAGCAGTACGCGACCGCCTATAGGATGGTTACACCCTAGTGGGCGCCAAGCATGGCATGATTGCAGAAGCGAGGCTTGCGCTTTTTCAGATTTCCGCCACCTTGTTTCTATGAGCTTGATGATCCGCCGCGCCGAACAAAGTGATGCCCCAGCGATTGCTGAATTGCAGCAAATCACGTGGCGTGAAACCTATTCTGGGCTGTTGCCAACACCTGTCTTGGATGGCTTGGCTTTACCTCGGCTTTATCGGACCTGGCGGGCTGAGCTTATTCGCCAAGATGGCGACTTGGACCATGGCATCTTCGTTGCAGAAACCGAAGACGGTAAGGCTTTGGGCTATGCAACCTGTGGCGCGGCTTCCGGTCAAGCCGCCGAAATCTTGGGCGACGGGGAAATCCACCAGATTTATGTGAAGGCGTCGCATCAAGGGCGCGGCCTCGGCCGGGCTTTGATGTTGGCATGCTCACGTTGGCTTTTGATGCGCGGTCTCTTTAGCGGCGGTCTCTGGGTGGTAAAGGGCAACGAAAAGGCGCGTGCCTTTTATGAATCCATCGGGGGCGAGATCGCCGGCGACAAACGCGACTCGATGCAGGGCTGGCAAATCCCAGTCGTCGGCTACACTTGGACCGATCTTGATGAGTTGGCAGGCCTTGAGTCTGAAGTCCCAAGCTGGCTTTGAGGGCGGGCGGCGCGGCTGCCTAGAGCCACTTGCCCAAGCGCGCGATTGAGAAAATCACGACCGACGAGGCCACCATCAAACCCGCCGCCCAGAACGGCCCATAGGGGTCGGCAAAAACCGTCATATGCTCAAAATTCATGCCGAAGGCCGAGGCCAACAGCGTGGGTGGCGCAAACAACAAGGTCACAACCGCCATGGCCTTGAGGGTCTCGTTTTGCCGCGCGCTGACAAGGCCTAAAGTCGCGTCGAGGAAGAAGGTCAAATCATTGGTCAAGGCCTCGGCCTGACGCTGCAGCGTCTCCACATCTGTCGCCAAAAGGCTCAAACGCTCTTTGGGCACTTTCCAAGCTGCTCCATGGGCGAGAACAAAGCGGGCCAAACGCGACAAGCTTGAAAGGGAATCGCGCGATTGGCTGACCCCTGCCCCCAATTGGCCGAGGCGCTTTAGAATCGTTTCAAGGCGGATGGTGCGACGACTGACCAAGACACGAAGATTGAGGTCTTCTAATTCCTGCGCGCTGGCACTCAAGAAATCTGCGACCCGCTCGACCAAGCTTTCAATTAGGGCGAGCAAGACTTCAGGCCCCGTCTCGACATCAGCCAAATCGGCCGACGCGCGCCCCTCATTGGCTTCAAACGCACGCAAAGGGCAGGTGCGCACCGTGATCAGCGCGGTCTTGGTCAGAAAGAAACTCACGATTTCACGTTTATGGGCGATAGGCGGGAGCTTTGAGGGTAGTTCGGCTTCGGCTTCTGGTCTGGCGCGTGCGACCACCGTGCCGTGCAAAACCATCACGTCATTTTCAAGATAAAAGCGCGCCGATTCTTCTAAGGCCGCGCGTTCGGTTTCAGACGGCGCATCAATGCCAAAGGCTTGCTCAACCAAGCGCTCCTCTTCGCGCGTGGGAGCCAAAAGATCGATCCAAATAACATCGGGCGCAGCGATGGCTTCGGCCGTGGGCTGCGCCAGAATTTGCGGCCCCTTGGCCTGCCGGGTCAAAATGCTCAGTGTCATGACAACACGCTCTAACCCATTTTTGGGCAATGCCAAATTCAAATGCGGATTTGCCCTGTTGGGTAAAGCTTTGGCGTGCGCCCGCGTTTAGGCGACGTCGCGCAGGCGCGTGCGCTTGGCCACCGCGCGTTCAAGAGAATCCACCACCTGATTGGAGAGATTGAGATCTTTGCCCGCCAGATCAAGCAATTGCTTGACCGCATAGCCATGCATCTCGACCATATCGGCTTCAAGCTTGCCTTGCGCCGTCGCCAGAGCAACATATTTTAGAAGCGACATGGCCGCACGCTCCAACAAACCGTCGCGAATTTTGTGTGCCCGCACGGCGGTGATTTCACCGATCCGGGTAATGGCCTCGGTCGAGGTTTCTTCGGTGGCGTCATAACCTGCGATATCAATGAGAATTTGTGCATCGCCCTGCATCAAATTGCGCTCAATATCGAACTCATGGACGACAGCAATGCGGTCTGCCTCGCGCCGTTTCAAACCCGACAAAATAGGATCAATTTTGCGGCGGCGGCAGGGTCCAATATAATTGTCTGACACGATGAAGGGGCGCTGCATATTCACCGCAGAATCAATGCGTTCAGCAACACCCAAGGTCGTAAATGGCTTTGCCAAAAACTCATCCACCCCAGCATCGCGCGCAGCAATCAAACACTTCTTCGTGCCAAAGCTGGTGATCATGATGATGGGGATGGAAGGATTAAAGCGCGGATTCTTTGACCGGACTTCTTGGCGGATACGCTGGGCCAAGCCAATTCCAGACAATCCGGGCATATTGAAGTCGGTGATGACCAGATCAATCGGCTCAGATTGAAGGGTTGATAAGGCACGGTCTGACCGATCCGCTGTCGATAGCCGGAACATACCCAGACCATTGAGAATGCTTGTGAAAATGGAACGGACATGGGTGTGGTCATCCACCAACAAGATACGCTTATTGGCGAAGTCCTGCGCCTTCGATTCAGTCAATTTTCGGACAGACGACATCACACACCCAAATTACATTGGGCAGGAGGCTAAATCCCATTCAATAAAATAAGGTTTAACCAGATGACGAAAACTTGAAATTCCTCGCATTTTGGAACCAAATAGCACAGGTGCCACCCTAAAGTCTTTGTCGTAACTTAAGGCGTCATGCCGGCCTTGAGCGCAAAGCCATAAGCCGCCAAGGCCAAAGGTCGTACGCGATCTGCATTATCTTGGGCATGGGCACTTGCGGCTGTCCCGTCACGAACCCGGCCGACAATGCCCTGAATGATCCCAGCAAGACGGAACATATTATAGGCAAAATACCAGTCGATATTCTCAATGCCCTTCCGGCCAGTTCCCTGACAATAAAGCTCAATATAGCGCTCCATCGAAGGGATGCCCAGCGCTTCAAGGTCAAGCCCGGCAAGCCCTGAACGCTGGCCGGATGGCATGACCCAATTCATCAAATGATAGGTGAAGTCGCCCAAGGGATCACCCAAAGTCGACAATTCCCAATCCAACACCGCCAACACCCGTGGTTCAGTCGGATGCAGGATCATGTTATCCAGACGAAAATCGCCATGCACAATGCTGGTAGTCTCACCATCGGGGACACTGGTCGGCAACCACTCAATCAAACGGTCCATTTCAGGGATTTTGACGGTTTCCGACAGCTGATATTGCTTGGTCCAGCGGCTGATCTGGCGGGCAAAATAAGACCCTGCCTTGCCAAAATCTTCTAAGCCGACGGCCTTATAATCGGTCGCATGCAAGGCCGCTAACGTCGCAATCTTAGCCTCATAAATCGCCGTCCGCTCTGCGGGGCTGCTATCGGGCAGAGAGCCATCCCACAAAATGCGGCCGTCCACCGAATCCATGATGTAGAAAATCGTGCCAATCACGCTTTCATCCATGCACAAACCAAATGGCTTGGCGACCGGAAAGCCCGTGGGATAAAGCGCCGAAATCACCCGAAACTCACGGTCCACCGCATGGGCCGATGGCAAGAGTTTGCCCGGTGGCTTGCGCCGCAACACATAATTCTGCTTGGGCGTGACAATCTGATAGGTTGGGTTTGATTGACCGCCTTTGAATTGGCGAATTTCCATCGGCCCAGAAAAGCCGTCGACATGAGCTTCCATCCAAGCGTGAAGCGTCACCTCATCCAACTTATAGCGTGGATCAACAGGCTTGGTGCCACTGAAGATTTCCGATTCAGCGTCGCTCATGATGATGGCTCCCTAAGTCATTATTGTTGTTCTGACGAACTTTAACCTGCTTGCTGCACAGGGGAAGGCTTTTTTCCAGCCCCAAGCCCATGTGCCCGTGCTTCTGCCCCTATCGATTGCGAGTGAGTTCGCGCCAGCCAATATCGCGGCGATGAAAGCCCATCGGCCAATCGATCGCGTCCACGACGTGATAAGCGCTATCAACGGCCTGCTGCAGCGTGGGTCCAAGCCCGATGGCATTGAGAACCCGCCCGCCTGCGGCGCGCAATTTGCCATCCTCATCGCGCCGCGTTCCTGCATGGAGCAAGACCCCGTTCGGGACTGCCTTTGCGCCCATTTCGCCGCGGATTTCAGAGCCCTTGATTGGGTCATCCGGATAGCCTTGTGCGGCCATCACCACCAAAGCCGCGGTCTGGTCTGATAGGCGGAAAGACGGGGCGGATTCCAAATTGCCCTGTGCGCAGGCCATCAAGAGGCGTGCTAAATCGCCTTCAAAGCGGGCCATCAGAACCTGACATTCTGGATCGCCAAAGCGGGCATTATATTCCACAAGCTTCGGTCCTGTTGGTGTCAACATCAGCCCAGCATAAAGCACACCGCAAAACGGCATACCGAGTTTGGTCATAGCTGCCAGCGTCGGCTCAATGAAACGGGCCATAATGTCTTGGACAAAGGCAGGCGTCGCATGACTGGTCGGCGAATAGGCCCCCATCCCGCCCGTATTGGGTCCGCGCTCGCCATCAAAGGCGCGCTTATGGTCTTGGGCAGAGCCCAGATAAATCGCGTTTTTCCCGTCACAGAGGGCAAAGAAAGATACTTCTTCGCCCGTCATGAATTCCTCAATGACCAAACGAGCACCCGCACTACCAAACCGGCCGTCAAACATCTCGTGAATGGCCTCCTTCGCGCTGAGCCTGTCGGGAGCAATGACAACCCCTTTGCCAGCGGCCAAACCATCGGCCTTGATCACATAAGGGGCTTCTATGGTGTCGAGATAGGCGACAGCGGCTTCCGCAGAATCAAAAGTAGCAAAGGCAGCCGTAGGAATAGCCTTTGCCTCGCAAAGGGTCTTGGTGAAGGCTTTAGAGCTTTCCAATTGCGCCGCGGCTTTGGTTGGGCCAAAGCAGGCAATATTCTTTTGGGCCAAAGCATCGGCAATCCCCGCAGCAAGGGCTACTTCTGGGCCCACCACCACCAGATCGATCCGTTCTGACACGGCAAGATTTACCAGCGCTGGAACATCTTCAGCGCCAATGGGCGCAATGCGGGTGACTTCCGCAATGCCGGGATTGCCGGGCGCAACCAGCAAAAAAGTCACCGAAGGGCTGTTACTTAGGGCCAAAGCGAGAGCATGTTCCCGCCCACCAGAGCCTACCAGCAATACACGCATCTTTTCCCCCTGCCCGTAGCTTGTCTGGGCTAGGCAGTAAGGTCGATTTGGTCAAGATCGTAGCCCGTTTCTGGCGCGCGGCATTACAGCATTCGCGCATGATCTAAGCCGCCATTGCCTTTAATCGGTCCTGTTTTGTCCGTATGGGGCAAGTTGTCCGCCACGCGCTGTGATTTCGCTCATGATACGTGAACGATTTGACGCTAAATGGCATGCAACAGACCAATCGCCTTTGCCCAAAATCTCAGGCAACATTGGGAAGCCAAATCGAGGGAACAGCTTGCGTACCAACGATCTCGGACCGATTGTGATTTCAGATTTGGGGCCATCGCGTCCCCATTTCTGGACAGTCGCGACAGTTGGGACAGTTCACCTGGTGCTTTCAGCCCTGCTTCTGACGGCAACGGGGCCAATCCTTGAACCCAATTTGCTGGAAAATGTTGAGATCGTCACGCTGCCGCAGACGAGCCCAGCTGCACAGGAAGCGCCCACGCCCCTAGTGGCTAATCCCGCCCCCGTGGTGCCACTGCCTGACCAGCCGCAACAACGGATGGAGCCGCCGGTAGAGGCTCCCCCTGCCCCGCCCGCCGTGGAAAAGGCAGCCGCACCACCGGTTTCAACCCCGCCCGTGCCCCCACCCCCACCGCCAGCGCAAGCCAAACAAGTCGCGCCCGAAGCGCCCAAGGCACCGGCTGTTTTGTCACAAGCCAATAATCCGAAGCCAGATGTTGCGCCCGTGCCGATGGAAGAGGCCGCGCCAATTCCGTTTAAGCCAATCCCTGCACCACTTCCAAAGCCGGTTACCTTAAGGCCAGCGGCACCGGTACTGACCCAGCCGTCGGTAGAGGCGCTACAGCTCAAAGGACAAAGGTTGAAGACGACCGCTGCACCCAAAGTGCAAGCGCCCGAAAATCTGCGGGTACCAGATGCTGTCGAAGAGGAGGAACCACCGCCCTTCCAGCCTGCCCCAATTCCAAGCCTCGCACCTGCAGCTGCGCCCAATTTACGTACCTTACCGAACCGCCCGATTACAGCCACGCCAACCCAAGCCGCACCCTTGGCTTTGCCAAAATCGGCTGTTGCGCTGCCAAAGGTTCAAGTGCCGCAGATTAAAGCTTCTGATCTGCGTGTGCCGGAAGAACAAGCGGTTGCAGCTTCTGCGGGTGGCAATGCGGCAGCGGCGGGCGGTGCGGCCGGTGGTGGTGCTGCGGCACAAGCCAGCGCACAGGCTGGGGCAGGAAGTTCGGGCGGGGTGACCTCGCTGGGCGGCTCCTTTGCCGGTGGTGCCGGTATGCCTGCCGCTGGCGGTGGCGGCCAAGCTGGATCGCAAGCGGCAAGCGGGCCGGGCGGGCCAAGCGGTGTCTTGCCCCGCAGGCCCGGCGGAGCAGGGGTAAAAACCGAATTCCCGACCGGCGTCGGCGGCAGTTTGCTTGCCAAAATGGCCCGGACAAGCGAATGCGCGCAAATCAATCGCCAGCGCGACGGCAAATGCCCAGATTGGGACCCGATTGAAGGTCGCTCACCGCGAGAGGCAAAGCCCATGCCTGTGCCTGTGCCGAAAGATGCAGCACCTAGCCGCTATCCGCTGGGGACTAATCCGCTGCCCCTATGCAAGCCCGGTACGCCTCAAGCCCAGTTTGGCTTGTCATGCCTGCCGCGTGATGATGGCCCCGGCATTCCAAAACAATAATCCAAAGCTTGTTTTTTGCCCCGCACCAGCAGCATAAAGGGGGATGATGCAAGCTTTCTTGGTTTTTCTGGGTGGGGGTCTGGGCGCTGTTGCGCGCTGGCTATTTGGACTGGCCGCCGCGCGCTGGCTGGGAACGGCGTGGCCTTGGGGCACTTTGAGCGTCAATATTCTTGGCAGTTTTGCCATGGGCCTTGTGATGGCCCATCTGATGCGGGGTGGCACTTTAGGTGCCGGGGCAGAGAATTGGCGACTGTTTCTGGCCACGGGCATTTTGGGCGGCTTTACCACATTTTCGGCCTTCTCTCTTGAAAGCGCCCGCATGATCGAGAGCGGCCAATGGGGCCAAGCAGGCCTTTATGGCCTAACCTCTGTTGTGGTCTCGATTGCCGCCCTGTTTGCAGGCATGGCACTTGGGCGGCTTAACGGGTAAGAGAGCGCCATGTCGTCTCCCATCACCCTCCCCGTTCGCGAAACCGACGGCGAAGTTCGCCTCGATCGGTTCCTGCGCCGCAAGTTTACCACCCTCACCCAAGGGCGGATTGAACAAATGATCCGCAAGGGTCAGATCCGTATTGATGGCGTGCGCGCCAAAAAGGCAGGCGACCGCTTGAGTCCGGGTATGGATGTCACCGCGCCCCAGGAAATCGTTATTCCAGAGAAGAAGGATGATGGCGTTATCCGCGTTCGCCTTAGCCCTGAGGATGAACGTTGGCTGCGCGACATGGTTATCCATGAGGATGAAGACGTCATTGTCTTGAACAAGCCACCGGGCATTGCCGTACAGGGCGGTACCGGCATGACCAAACATCTCGACAAAATGATGGAAATCTTTGCCGTGGATGAGCATGGCAAGCCAAAGCTCTGCCATCGCTTGGATAAGGATACCTCAGGCGTTTTGATTTTCGGCCGCAATCCCGCTGCCACGGCCAAATTATCAAAAGCCTTTGCCGGGCGTAAAACGACCAAAGTCTATTGGGCCATCTGTCTCGGCACGCCCCACCCTCTCTCGGGCGAGGTCCGCGGCTGGATGATAAAGGCAGGCAGCGCCAAGAACCCAGATAATGAGTTGATGCGCCGCGCGGCCCATGGGGAACCCAATGCCGTGTTCGCCATCACCGATTATCACGTCATCTCAAATGCCGGCACGAAAGCCTCTTGGGTCGCCTTAAAGCCCGTGACCGGCCGCACCCACCAATTGCGCTTTCACATGGCCGAAATGGGCTATGCCATTGCGGGTGACCCGAAATATGTGTGTGATCGCGAACCCATTGGCGGCTTAAGTGAGCAATTGCATCTTCACGCCCGCGCCATCCGCATCCCACATCCAAAAGGCGGGATTTTGAGTGTAACGGCAGACTTACCCCCCCATATGCTGAAAGCCTTTGATGCCCTTGGCTTCCAACAATTTGAAGGTCGCGATCCGTTTGAACATTTCCGGGTTGACGCGTGACCTTTCGCTTCGCGGTCTTTGATATTGATGGCACTTTGGTCGATAGCCGTGCCATCATCACCGCTTGTATGGACATGGCCTTTATCGGCGCTGGCCTCGCCCCACCGGGGTTTGAACGGACCCGGCGGGTGATTGGGCTGTCTTTAGCTGTCGGTCTTGAACAATTAGCACCAGAGGCCGATGATGGCCTGCGCACGCTGATCCTTGAAAGCTATCGCACCGCCTTTTTTCAGATGCGACAGGACCCGGCTTTCCGCTCACCCGCCTATGAGGGGTCCGATGCGCTGTTACGCAGCTTGCTTGCGGACAATTGGGTGTTAGGCATTGCTACGGGCAAATCGCGGCGCGGGCTGGACGCGATGCTGGAACAGCACGCATGGGCTGATCTGTTCCAAGCCCATTTCTGTGCCGATGACGGTCCGGGCAAACCACACCCCCATATGGTGCTGGAAAACATGCGCGTTGTTGGAGCCCAACCAGAACAGACCTTAGTGATTGGCGATAGCGAGCATGATATGGCCATGGCGGTTGCCGCTGGTACCACCGCGATCGGCGTCTCATGGGGCTTTGGCACGACTGAGGAAATGCTCGCTGCCGGAGCCTTGCGTGTGGCCCATGAGATGGGCGAGTTGGAAGAGGCCCTAAAGGGGCATCAAATCTTGGTCTAGGGGCGCTTGATCGCCTCACGTAGGGCTTCAACTTCGCTGCGTAACGCCCTCATTTCATTCAGTAAGGCCTCTTCACGTGCTTGCGCGGTCAAGGCCGCGGAAGCCACCACATCTTGGGCTTCATCCTGCATGGCCCCGACGACAACCCCGATAAACAGGTTCAATACGACAAAGGCGCTGAACAGAATGAAGGGCAGGAAGAACAACATCGCATAGGGATGGTTCTCCAAGACAGGCTTCACAATCTCGCCCGACCACCCGTCTAACGTCATCAGCTGGAACAAGGTGTAAAGGCTGCGGCCCAGATCGCCAAAGGCTTCAGGCTCGGTTGCCGAAAACAACTTTGTCGCCATCACACCGCTGACATAAAAAACCAGAACCAAAAGCACGATGATCGAGCCCATGCCGGGCAAGGCCGATAGCATCGCCCCAACCACACGCTTTAAGCTCGGGATAATGGTGATGAGACGCAAAACCCGCAGGACACGCAGCGCCCGCAGCACGCTCAAAGGTCCAGATGCGGGAACAAGGGCAATCGCGATGATGATAAAATCAAATAGGTTCCAGCCTGATTTGAAAAACCCGCCGCGATAGACAATGAGTTTCAGCCCAAGCTCTGCTACAAAAACGCTCAACAAAGCCTGATCCAGCCCGATCAGAACCGGGCCCCAAGTCGCCATGATGGCGGGCGATGTCTCCAGACCCAAGATGACCGCATTGACCAGAATAAGGGCTGTGATCACCCATTCAAACAAACGGGACTCAAGAATGGACTGAAGCTTAGCAATCATGGGGAGGTTCCTTAAGCGCTCGCATTGGCGTGAAGGGGCAGCTGTGGTCAAGGCTCAGGGCGTTCAGGAATTTGTGATCTAGCTGACGGCAGGGTCAAACTCTGCCGCTGCTTGCTGGTCAGTCTGCGTCAAACACAGTAAGGGACCCGCCATGAAGACCCCGAACCTCTCCCGCCGCTTTTACAAGGCCGTTGACATTGCCCCGGTAGAGACCGGCTTTGCCGTCCGTCTCGACCAAGCTATGCCCAAAACGCCCGCAAAGAAGCCGCTGATCTTGCCCACAGAAGCCGCTGCCCGCTTGGTCGCTGCCGAATGGGATGCGCAGAGCGAAACGATTGACCCCTTCGCCATGCCCGTAACACGGCTGGTCAATGTCGCACTGGACCGGGCCGCCGAAACCCGACACGCCATGGTGGGTGAAGTCGTCAAATATGCGGGTACAGACCTTGTTTGCTATCGCGCCACAACCCCTGCCAGCCTTGTTGCCGCCCAAGCCGCGGCCTGGGACCCGCTCCTTCACTGGGCAGAGGCGCACCTAGGGGTCCAACTTGTCACCACCACGCAAGCCCTTGCCATAGAACAACCTACAGAGGCGCTTGCCCGCATTGAAGCAGCAGCCCAAGCCTTGGATGACTTGCGCCTCACCGCGCTTGCTTTTGCCAATGGGCTGGCAGGGTCTGCCATTGTCGCCCTTGCCCTTATTCACCGCCATATTGACGGCGAAACCGCCTTCCGCGCGATCCGGGTCGAGGAGGATTGGCAGGCTGAACGCTGGGGCCGCGACCCGGATGAAGAAAAAATCGCCAATGCGCGCCGGATCGATTTGATTGCGGCTGAGAAGCTCGTCTCAGCGCTGTAGCCCTACCCTCACCCCGTCCCTAAAAATACCTCGGGATCGACCTGGTCGAAGAGATGTAGGGCCAAGCGGGCGGCGAGGCCGCGCGGGCTAGATAGAGTGGGATCGGCTTCAACCAGTACACGCGCATCGCGCTGTGCCACGGCCAACAAGTCTGCGTGCAGCGCTGCATCGGCCAATTTGAAGGCGGGGATACCCGATTGGCGAAGGCCCAAGAGATCACCCCCACCGCGCAGCTTGAAATCTTCTTCGGCAATGGCAAAGCCGTCCTCGGTCTCACGCAGTTTCGAAATCCGCCGTGCGCCCATCTCGCTCAAAGGGTTGGCATAGAGCAACAGGCAATGGCCGGGCTTGCCGCCCCGCCCGACACGGCCCCGAAGTTGGTGCAATTGGGCCAGACCAAAGCGTTCGGCATGTTCGATCACCATGACGCTCGCCTCAGGCACATCAACGCCGACTTCGATCACGGTGGTGGCCACCAGAATCTTCGCAATGCCGGTGCGAAAATCCTCCATTGCCTCATCTTTTTCTTTCGACGACATCCTTCCATGGATCAGGCGTACGCTGTCGCCAAACATGGCTTGCAAGTCTTGGAACCGCTCGCTCGCCGCCGACACATCGACCTTGTCGCTCTCCTCTACCAAGGGGCAGACCCAGAAGACGCGATCATCTTTTTCAATCGCGCGCCGGGCTGCTTCTGCCACTTCGTCGAGGCGGTCGAGCGACATGGCAATCGTCTTGATCGGCGCGCGGCCCGGCGGTTTCTCGTCCAAGCGGCTGACATCTAGGTCGCCATAGACGGCCATGGCCAAGGTACGCGGGATGG
>NZ_JADCBK010000103.1 GCF_020253525.1 Aquidulcibacter sp. | reverse complement strand
TATGTGCCAACCAATGCGGGCGGCTCTGCCCCCTTGGCTTCCTTTGCCGACCCCAAGCTTGTGGCGACACCAGCCTCCATCACCCGGGTTGATCGCGAACGTGTGGTCACCCTGACTGGCCAGACCGCCGATGGCTTTTTGACCGCAAGTGTCACCGCTGACCTCCTGAAACGGATCAATGAAGAAATCAAACTTCCGCCCGGCGTCCGTATCGAATTGGGCGGTCAAGCCGCCGCACAATCGGAAAGCTTCTCGGGGCTAGGGGCCGCCTTCATGATCGCCCTATTTGGCATTCTAGCCGTTCTGGTGCTGGAGTTTGGTAAGTTTAAGACCGCGATTGTGGTTGCAGGCATCATCCCCCTTGGCATTTTTGGGGCCGTGGCCGCCTTGGGCCTGACGGGCAATTCATTGAGCTTTACCGCCACCATCGGCATCATCGCTTTGATCGGGATTGAGATCAAAAACTCTATCCTCTTGGTCGACTTTACCGAGCAATTGCGCCGCGAGGGCGTTGGCTTGATGGAAGCGATTGAGCGAGCCGGGGAGGTGCGCTTCTTGCCGGTCCTCTTGACCAGCGTCACGGCCATCGGGGGGCTTCTGCCTTTGGCGCTGGAGCAGTCCGGCCTTTATTCGCCTATGGCCATTGCCATTATTGGCGGCCTGGTCAGCTCAACCTTCCTGTCGCGGATTGCCACACCGGTGATGTATTATCTGACCGCGCGCAAAGAAGAAAAAATCGCGGCTTAAGTCTTAGCGCGACGGCCGCCTGCCAACATATCCTCGTTGCGGATAAGATGTCGGGCTTGCAAGGCGCGCCGGGAAGAAGAACTCCTGCAACGACTTGGCCGCAATCAGCATCACAAGCATCCAAGGCATATCCATGCTGGAGACCAGAATGCTCTCGGTGAAAGAGATTAGGGTGAGGGTGGCGAGGGCACTGACCGCAAATAGGGCACCCGGTCCACCATGTCTGATCCGCACCAACACAGCGATCCACGCCAGCGCCATACAAATCGTCAAGAGCACCGCGCCAGGCGTTCCGAGTTGAAGGACAACATCCCACCAAGATGAGTGCGCATTTTGTGGGAAGAAGCCTGTACCATCGGCAATCCACTGATAGGGACCATCAATTGAGGTCTGATCCTCCCACACCGCATGAAAGCCATAGCCGGTCGTTGGTTTTTTACGCGCAACATATTCGACCTCGCGCCACACTTCAGTCCGTCCTGTGAAGTCTGGCTTGCGGCCAAGCAAGCGAAAGACAGCCTCCTTGCCCTGTGTGAGACCATAAAGGGTTGCGCTGCCAAGTAAGATCGAGGTCCAAAGCGTCGCAATTGCGACCCGCAAATCCCGTTGGACGAGCCAGCCTGTCACGAAGACAGCAATGCCCATAAAGCTCATCAAGATCGCCGTTTTTCCCGTTGTGCCGATAATCGCCACTAAAGACAATGGCACCAAGAATAGGCAGGGCCAGTATTTCTGATTTGAAAGCGCCAAACTTAAGGACGCAAGGATCAGCAAGGCGGCATACATGCCCATGGCTTGCTTTTCGCCCCAGACGCCAGACCACGCGCCTTGAAGAATATCGGTCATTTGGCCAATCGATGGCACCGCAATCGCAAGCCCTACCGACAGGACCATCAAGCTGCCGAGGGCCAAAGTTAGGCGCGCCAAAATCTCTTCCCACGTCAAATGCGCGGCAATGGCGCAGGCTCCGATGAGACTGCAGGTCATGAAGGTGGAGGCGCGCAGCGTGTCCACAGGATCTGCGCTCCAAGAACTGGAGAGATAAGCCCACATGCACAGCGCCACGAATGGAAAGATAAGAATCCCAATAGCGGCGGTTCGAAGCGGTCGTGTCACCGCCAAGACCAGCCCAATCATCGAGCCGACCGCCCAAACAAAGCCAAGCCCAGGCAAGGGACCGCCATTAAGTTTTATCGGAAGGCTGACGAAGACCTGCAAATGGATCAAAAAGAAGAGCAGGACTGCGCCGTCCAAAAACAAACGAAACCAAACACTGTGGATCAACAAAGCCGCAGGCCCAGTTGTTTGTCGCGCTGGGGGACGAAACGTATCAGTCAAACGGATGTCTTTTCGAAAAGTTCATACTCACAACATCAGACGAACAACAAATTCGACCAATGCCTATTCCTCAAATTACTAAGTCTTTTTCTTGTGAATATTTAGTAAATCAAAATGAAGCCGCAGAAGCCGTAACACAATAACCCCAATTTTTACTCATCCCTCCATTCGATGCGGGCGAAACTTTGCGCCAAGACCTGTGACTTTGTCATGGTCTTCCCGCACACCCACCCCGCATGCTTCCCCATCGATGATCCACGACCCGATAACGGGATGCCAGCCATCAAAGCAGGGCAGGGGCTGATAGGCCTGAAAGACGCGCTTTTGGGTGGCATAGGGGCCTTCGGGGGCAGGGGGCATGCCCGGCACATCCATGAACTGAATATCAGAACCTTCCCGACCCAAAACGGGCTTAGACACACGCGGCCCCAGTGCGGGATCATTGGTAAAGCTTGCGGGCAAAAGATTGGGATGGCCTGGAAACAACTCCCATAAAATCGGCAATAAGCCCTTGCTTGACGCAATCACCCGCCACGCGCTTTCCATCACGGCTAGATCAAGTTCCACGAGGCGATCAAAGAATGCCTCTTGCGCCATCCAGTCCCAAGGATAGAGCTTGAACAAGGCTTGGACATAGACGCCTTCTGCATCGACAAAGCCACGACCATCAAAGCCTAATTCGGCAATTGGCGTCGGGATCGTCCGCCAACCCGCTTGATGGGCGACGTCCTCCATATAGGCGATGGTCATGCGGTCATCATCTTCTTCCAACATCCCGGCCAGCGTCAGACGGCTCAACCCCGATTGGTTCTTCAATTTGGCCCAAGCAGCAATGAGAGCCTCATGAATCGAATTAAACTGGTCACAGTCCGGAAAGCGCTCCTTCAACCATTCCCATTGCAAGACGGCCGCTTCAAATAAAGCGGTCGGCGTATCGGCATTATATTCCAACAATTTTGGGGGGTGGATACCATCATAGACCAGATCCATCCGACCATAGACGCTGGGGTGGCCATTGCGCCGACAGGCTGCTGCATAACGGGCGAGATTTGGGGGGATGCCCAGTTCATCAAAACGCTTCTTGGCAATGACGTGGTCGACCGCCTCGCCAATCATGCGCTCTAGGGAAACGCTCGCCTCATACAGGGTCTCGATCTGACTTTCGGAAAACACATAGGCGACAGTCTCGTCATAATAGGGATTGTCGTCGCTGGGCCATAGGCCAATGTCCTGCATGCGGGCCTTGATCGTTGGTCTTGGCGCGGTGACCTCTCGCCGCATCAGCCGCCCCTACTGGCATAGCTGCGCCCGGTTGCACCAAAGCCGCCACGCATAGTCTGGGTGGGGTGGGCGACGACTCCATCGGGGGAGGCAAGGGCCGCGCGGCCGGGTCCACTTCGTGCCGGGTCAAAGGCGTAACCGGCATTGCGCCATGACGCCGGATAGGGAGGCCCGCGAAAGAAAAAGACACCGCCTGCGCCAGAGCCATCACCCGATTGATAGACTTCGCACGCCTCTTCAGAATAATCGGCGACGCACGCTTCTTTGCTTTGATACAGATTGCGCTTTTGGGCTTCTCCCGCGGTGTCCATGCCGCGACGATCCGGCTGGCACGAACTGACCGTCATGACGGACCCTACCGTGAGAAGCGACAGGATGACGATGGTTGAGGACCAATCGCGGGTCGAATCTTTCGTCATTTTCGTGTCCTTAAGGCGTCATGCAGGCGGCATTGACCATGCCGATCGCAATCGCCGTGCCCGCTTTGACAATGGCTGCCGCCCAATTGTTGTCTTCAATCGCGGTATAGAGTTTGGGGAACATGACTTGGGCAATGAATTGTGCCCCAATCTGAGCCGCCAGCGCGATGGCGGCCCAAATGGCCGCTTCATAAAGTGCGGTTGAAACTTCAATGGCGCGAGATAGGGCGATCGAAAATCCAACGACAGCACCCAAAAGCCCAAGGGCCGCGGCCCCATTACCAGCCCGGATCAAGGCAACTTCTTTATGGGGCGTAACTTGGATATAGACGAAGACAAAGATGGTCAGAAAGCCCAGCCCTGTTGTCAAATGTTTGGCAAATGCCCAAACTGGTCCGGCCAATTCCATCATGCTGCACCTCGAATTGAATCCTATATCAGACGCGCTTAAGTCGATTCTGAACCTTGTCGCCACAGATGGTGGCGCTCTTGCGTGATGCGCAAACTGGCCAAGATCATATCGGAGACCATATCCTCCAATAGGTCAATGTTGCAGCCTGTTCGGTCGAGATAGGCCCCACCCGCGCCGGTGATACCAAGACAGACTTCAACCATCATGCGGGCCAAAGGTTCGCTTAAGCCATGATCGGCATTTACCCGGCTCAAAAGATAATCAATCGTCTGTTGTCGTCCCTCAAGCTCAATCTCGCTCATAGCTTTGGCAATGGCGGGCTCGGCCATTAAACGCTCAAGCAAAACACCTTTGGCCGAGATCTGATCGAGATAAGCCCGCGTTGTAACACGCACCATGGTTTCAAGATCGGTCGCCGTTTCAGCGGCTTTGATTTGTTGGACTTGGTAAGCGCGATTTTCCCGCATCAACAGCGCTTGCAGCAAGTGATTGCGGCTTGGGAAGTAATTATAGACCAGCGCTTTGGAAACTTTTGCTTCACGACCAACACGCTCCATCGAAACAGCGCTAACCCCTTCTGAGGTGACAAGTTGGGCTGTCACATCAAGGATCAGATTCCGACGTGCCTCTGGTGCCATGCGGGTTCGATGATGAGGCGGCACGCGATCTCTCTTTGGCTAAAGATAAAAGTGATACTCCATCACATCTGCTTGGCAAACAACCTTGTTGTGATGAAGCGGTTGATGTGCCGTGCCATCCGGTGTGGAACGCAGGGGATAGTGGGGACCTCCGCGAGTTTGCGGCACAAGGTCCCGGCTTGGCTCCGCCGTCCGGGATAACATCGCTTTTGGTTTCTTTCCTCTGGAAGGCTTTGGTGCAGGCCCTGCCTGCCCCAAAAGCCATACGTTATTGTTCGTGGGCGATTGGTCGCGTCAAGTCCGCTTTGCGCCGCTCCGCGGCAGATTTCCAAAGGAAATCTGGACTTGACGCGACAAATCGCCCGAGCACGATAAAGGAAGCGGTTTGGTGTCCAGAATGGGCACCAAAGTGCTTCTAAGCTTTCTGAAACACCCCTTCACCGGCTTCGCCGGAGCTTCCCCGCGAGCGGGGAAGCGGCGTGTCTCTAACGCTGCCACTTGCCGCTTCCCCATTCATGGGGAAGCTGTCCCGAAGGGACTGAAGGGGT
>NZ_JADCBK010000102.1 GCF_020253525.1 Aquidulcibacter sp. | reverse complement strand
TATGATTTTGACTATAATGTCCTTGATGCGCGCGGCAGTGCAGCGCCTCCTGCTTGGCAGCCCCACCGCCCCGCGCTGCCAGAGAAATTTGAAGGCGGCAAGCGCTTTGAATTGGTGAGCGATTACCAGCCTGCAGGCGATCAGCCTGCCGCCATTGAGGCCTTGTGCCAAGCGGCGCAAGAGGGCGAAAAGGATCAGGTTCTTCTGGGCGTCACCGGCTCTGGCAAGACCTTTACCATGGCACAGGTCATCCATCGGTTGCAGCGTCCGGCCCTGATCCTCGCCCACAATAAGACCTTGGCCGCCCAGCTCTATGGCGAGTTCAAAAGCTTCTTCCCCAATAATGCAGTAGAATATTTCGTCTCTTATTATGATTATTATCAGCCGGAAGCCTATGTGCCGCGGACCGATACCTATATTGAAAAAGAGAGCAATATCAACGAACAGATCGACCGGATGCGCCATGCGGCGACGCGGGCGATATTGGAGCGCGATGATGTGATCATCATCTCCTCGGTTTCGTGCATTTATGGCATTGGCTCGGTTGAGAGCTATTCCTCCATGACCTTTGTGCTGAAGCCGGGGGATCGGGCCGACCCGCAAACGGTGACGCGCGATCTGGTGGCGCTGCAATATAAGCGCAATGATCTCTATTTCGCGCGCGGCAATTTCCGTCTGCGCGGCGATGCGCTCGATATTTTCCCAGCACACTATGAGGATCGGGCATGGCGGGTTTTGTTCTTCGGCGATGAAGTTGAAGCCATCCACGAATTTGACCCGCTGACGGGCAAGAAGACGGCCGATCTTGAGGCCATCAAAGTCTATGCCAATAGCCACCACACCACCCCGCGCCCAACCTTGAGCCAAGCGATTGAGAAGATTAAGGCCGAGGCTAAGGCTCGCGTGGAATGGTTTGAGAAAAACGGCCTGTTGATCGAAGCTCAACGTCTGAAACAACGGACCGACTTTGACCTTGAGATGTTGATGGCGACTGGGTCTTGTGCTGGGATTGAAAACTACTCCCGCTATCTGTCGGGCCGCAATCCGGGTGAACCCCCGCCAACCATGTTCGAATATATACCCGACAATGCTTTGGTGTTTGTCGATGAAAGCCATGTGACCATTCCTCAGATCGGCGGGATGTTCCGGGGCGATTATAGCCGCAAGAAAACCCTGTCGGATTATGGCTTCCGTTTACCCTCCTGCATGGACAATCGGCCGCTGCGGTTTGAGGAATGGGACGCGATGCGCCCTCAGACAATTTCGGTGTCGGCAACGCCCGGCCCATGGGAAATGAACCAAACGGGCGGGGTGTTTGTCGAGCAAGTCATTCGTCCCACGGGCCTGATCGATCCCCCGGTTGAGATCCGGCCGGTGACGGGCCAAGGCTTTACCCAGGTCGATGATTGTATCGCAGAATCGCGTGCGACGATTGCACAAGGCGGGCGCGTTTTGGTGACAACTTTGACCAAGAAAATGGCCGAAGACCTCACCGAATATATGCATGAGCAGGGCCTGAAGGTTCGCTATATGCACAGCGATATTGATACGGTTGAGCGCATTGAGATCATTCGCGATCTTCGCCTAGGCAATTTCGATATTCTGATCGGGATCAATCTATTGCGCGAAGGTCTTGATATTCCAGAATGCCAATTGGTCTGCATTCTCGACGCCGATAAGGAGGGCTTTTTACGCTCAGAAACCAGCCTCGTGCAGACGATTGGCCGCGCCGCGCGCAATGTCGATGGTCGGGTGATCCTGTATGCGGACTCCATCACGGGCTCTATGCAACGCGCCATCGATGAGACCGATCGCCGTCGCGCCAAGCAAATGGCGTGGAACGAAGCCAATGGCATTACGCCCCAATCGATTCGCTCGAACATTCACGACATCCTCAACAGCCCCTATGGCAAGGAAGGTGTTACGATTGGGTTGGGTGCCGACGCCGATGCTACCGCCAATGTGAAGGGTAAAGGCAAGGGCAGGGGTAAATCTGAAGCATTGCCCGAGGCAGGCGCTGCGGGCCATAATTTCAAAGCAGCCTTGGCCGACCTTGAAAAGCGGATGCGGGCCGCCGCTGCCGACCTTGAGTTTGAAGAAGCCGCCCGCCTGCGCGACGAGATCAAGCGGCTGGAGCGCTTGGAACTGGGCATGTAGGGTGCGCGGCCAAATCATTTCCTTTTCGTCTAGAAGGCTTTGGTAAAGGCTATGCCTCCACCAAAGGCCAGCCTCAATTGTTCGTGGGCGATTTGACGCGACACATCGCCCGGTCACGATATACCAAGCGGTTTGGTGGGCCGGAAGGATCACCAAAGCGCGTCCAGATAAGAAACCATCCAATACGATGTCATCCCCGCCGAAGCAAAGCGCAGAGCGGGGACCTCATGGGACTTTGCGGTACAAGGTCCCCGACTGGCTGACACCATCGGGGATAACAATGCTATGGTTATTCCGGTCCAAGTGGCTATGCTTCTGCCCGCGCCCAAACCAAAAACCCCCAAACCTGCACGGCCATAGCTTACTCGACGCAACAAATAGGGGGATAGATTTAGTCACCCAAACCAAAAAGCGCGCTCTGGAGACCCAAAGCGCGCCTAACAGGCTAAGCTCACACGTGTGAGAAGCTTACTTAATTTTGCCTTCGACAAACTCGACATGCTTGCGTGCGACAGGGTCATACTTGTTCATGCGCAGTTTTTCGGTCTTGGTGCGGGCGTTCTTCTTGGTCACATAGAAGAAGCCGGTGCCAGCAGACGAGTTCAGGCGGATTTTGATAGAGGCCGGTTTGGCCATGATAAATCTCCCGCGGTTGCGGTATGGGTGAAACTGAGGGGGCGCTTAGACCCTAAACCGAGCCAAAGGTCAAGACTTTCTCTGCGCTTGATGCTGTACAGCAATCGCCAGAATAGGCGTCAGCGCCATGACCGCCAGACCCGCCAGAAAGCCCGACGGGCCAAGGGTTTGTAAGAGCGTGCCTCCGGCCAAAGGTGCAATCAATTGGCCGACCCCATAGCTGCCGCCATAGGCGGCATTGGCACCGGCCAATTCGGTTTTGCCAAAACGTTCGGCAAGGCCCATCAAGCCCAAGGTGTAGAAGCCCGTGACACAGCCAGACCACACAAAGCAAATCGCATAGGCCTCTGTCGGCGACCGTACAGCCATCAAGAGGAAGGGGCCAATAAAGCCGATGATGGCAACCCCCAAAAGCGTACGCGTGCGTCCATAACGGTCTGCCAGCACCCCAATGGGGCCTTGCAGCAAGATATTGCCGAGGCCACTGGCCGCAATCAAATAGCCCGCTGCGGCATCTTCAAAGCCAACTTCGCGCACCCAGAGTGGAAAGAGGTTGAAGGCGCTGGTTTCAATGGCACCCATGGCAAAGGCCGGCACGAAGAGGGCAGGGGCGATCATCAGGCGGGCAAGTAGCGCAGAAGGTTTCGCTTCGGCCCCCTCGGGCCGTGTAGCAGCTGGTGTCTTGAGCAGGAAAAGGGGCAGGGTGGCCAAAGCCATGATCGCCGCCCCCGCATAGGGCGTTTCCGGGCCCTGATGGCCCAATTGCGCAATCACAAAGCCCCCAATGCCGAACCCACCCGCGAATGTGGCGGCATAAAGCCCCAGCAGTCTGCCGCGCAAATGGGCCGGGGCAAGTTCCAAGAACCAAGCTTCTGAGGCGACAAAGATAATGGTGAGGGAGGTTGAAAAGCCAAAGCGGATCGCGGTCCACACCCAGACATTGTCGGTCATCGGATAGAGGAGAAACATCAGGCTTGAGGCTAAAAGCCCGCCACCCAGAATGACTTTCACCGGGAAGCGGCCCATCAACCAGGGCACCACGGGCGTACAGAGTAGGCCAGCCAGTCCTGCAAAGGTCATCAGGAAACCGACTTCGGTAGCCGACATGCCGGTATCGTCCAGCGTGAGGGCAAACAAGGGGGCATTGATGGCAATGCCGACAGCGGCAATCAAACCGCAACTGAGGGCCGTTCCGATCCCGGCCCAGGTCGCAGGAGACATGCGCGCCTCGCTCATAGCCGGTCCATCTGCGGGCCAGTACGACCCCAGCGCAAGAAGGCTGGCGCATGGGGCTTGTCTGGGGCCTGAAGGCGCGCTTGCACTTCGCCCAGAATGAAGCGGGTCACATTGGGCAGATCCAAGCCAAAGGCCTCTTCCAAGCTGAACCAACGCAAGTCTTGCATTTCAGCGCCATCGCGGGCTGGCCGCAGGTCATAGAGCGCCTCTTCGGCATTGGCGATGAAGAAGCGCGCGTCAAAGCGCTTATGGCGTTGGGGTGGAGTAATGGCACGGGCAAAGAAGTGCAGCGGGCTGAGGTGGGGCGCGATGCCGGCAGCGGCATAGCTGGTCCAGCCTGGATCCGTTGTGCGCAGCTGCACGCTGCCGGGCTTGCCAATCAATAGGCCCGTTTCTTCCCATGTCTCGCGGATGGCTGCCAAGGCAAAGGCGCGCGGGTGACGGGTCTTATTGGCCTTGGACAAATCTTCCGCCGATTGCGCGGGAAGTTCGTCATGGGTTGGGATGAAGCGATCCGAACGGTCGACCTTGCCGCCTGGAAAGACATATTTGTCGGGCATAAAGCTATGACCACTCGCCCGCCTACCCATCAGGATTTTTGGGCCTGATTGGGTGTGCTGGATCAAGATCAAGGTCGCCGCATCCTTCGGGCGTGGCGCGCGCGCTGGTGCGTTTGGACTACCAGCCTGATAGGGCATATCCCGTTCTGCGGATGGATCGAGGGCAAGGAGGTCAACGGGCTGGGTCATGGCAGATGGGTTTAGGTTGATTGGCGCAAATGGGAAGACCCCATCCGCTTTGAGTTTGCTGCTCGGCCACTTTGACCCACAAAAAAAGCCCCCAACCCGAAGGTTGAGGGCTTTGATTTTGATCTAGATCAGCCAGAGCTTACCAGATGTATTTGGCCGACACACCATAGGTGCGTGGCTGGCTTGGATAACCAGACACCGTGCCCGATTGAGCCACACCAGCGAAGATGGTGGTCAAATAACGGTCGTCGGTGAGGTTACGACCCCAGACGGTCAGTTCCCAGCCATTGTTCATCGTGTACAAGACACCACCGTTCAAGGTGTTGATCTCGCGGGTGTAAGGAATAGCCGCAGCGCGATTGCCTTCCAGGCCGTCTGCAATCTGGGTTTCGCCTTCGTGGAAGAAGTCAGCCCGGAAGGTCAAACGTTCGCCATTCGCCAGTGGCTGCACATAGGTAGCCGAGGCAGAATAGGTCAGTTCGGCAATGCCTGCTGGTTGAACGCCCGACAAGTCGCCGAAGGCGCTTTGCTTGAAGTCGTCATACAGCGGATCCAGATAGGTCATGGCGAACGACAAGGTCAAAGGCCGGATTGGCCGATAGGTTGCGTCGAACTCCACACCCTTGGACGATTGGGTCCCTGCGTTGGCCAACTGGAAGCCCGTGCCGGTGAAGACGTTGGACTGGAAGCCCGCGATCTCTTGGTCGAACAAGGTCAGGTTGAATGCGCCCTTGGGGAAGCGCGCCTTCACGCCAATTTCTGAAACCGTTGCTTCTTCAGGACCAGCAAAGCGGGTGCCGGTGCTGAGGTTGGTCACAGCCAGACCCGCATTGCGGATTCTGGATGGGGCTGGGTTCAGGATTGGGTTGCCTGGGATGAAGTCGGCAGCGAATGGACGGGAGTCACGCGACAGGTTGAAAGAGGTCGCCTTAAAGCCAGTTGCATAGCTGGCATAGGCATTCCAGTTGTCGTTGATTTCCCAAGCCAGACGGAACGAGTAGGTCGTCTTGGAATCGTTGGTCTTGCCGCTTTCCACCGCGTTTGGAATGTTCAAGAACGGTGGTTGGAACTGCAAGGCGCGCAGACCCAAGAATGGGTTACAGGTTGGCAGACCTGGAGGCTGAACGGCTGGGCAAGGGGTGCCAGCAACGCTACGTGCCACAGCTGCCGCATTGGTTGCGCCAATGACTGGGGTCAATGCATTGGTCAAGAAGCCTGCGCCGAAGGCATTGAGGTCGAGACCCGAGAAGGTGTCGGTGCTCAAAATATTGATGCGAGCTTTCTTGATATCGTCGGTATAGTTGAAGCCCGCGGTCAAGGTCAGAGCAGGGGTGATCTTGTAATCGATCGTCCCGAAGAGCGATGCAGCATCATTCTTCATGCCCATGTCTTCGGTGGTACCCGTGCCTTGGCGCTGGAAGGTGGTGCCAACTGGCAGACCCAAAGCATTTTCAATCAAGGCCAATGGCGAAGATGCGCCACCAGTCAGACCATTCGCATAAGCGCGGAAGTCTTTCTGATAGACAACGCCTTGTTGCTGGTCGATTTCTTCCTTGAACAAATAGCCACCCAACAAGAAGTTCAGCGGGCCGTCATAGCTGGACGCCAAGCGGAATTCTTGGGTCAAAGTGTCGATTTCGAACTTGTTATAGGCGCTGGCCAAAGCTGCGCTGGTGAAGTCGATATCGCCGTCCGAGAAGTTCTTCGAATTCCGGTAGGCCGAAATCGAGGTGAACTGCCACTTGCCGAAGTCATAATCGATCTGCAGCGAAACACCTTGGTTGGAGATTTCGTTGACAGGCGCAATTTCCGACTGGACTTGGTCAGAGAAGGGGCTGTTGGAAACGATTTTGCCGCCAATGCCGCGGATGATGGCACCGGTTGGGCCGTCCTTCACGTTGACAACGGCGCAGCACAATTCTTCCAGATGGTCATAGTCGACGATGGCGCGGACCTTCAATTGGTCGCTTGGCTTAATGACCAAATCGCCGCGGATGTAATAACGGTCGCGGTCATTGATCTTCTTGCCGATGGCCAGATTGTCCACATAACCGTCGCGCTTGTTGAGGCCAAAGGCGATGGAGCCTGCGGCATTTTCACCCAAGGGGCCGGTGACGTCTGCTTTGGCGACAATCGCGTTGAAATTGCCAAAGCTGACTTCGGCCGAACCGCCATATTCAAACTTAGGCTCGCGGGTGACGACCGAGATCACACCAGCCGAAGCATTCTTGCCGAACAGGGTCGATTGTGGGCCGCGCAAGACTTCGACGCGCTGCAGGTTTGGCAGGTCATTGATACCAGCCGCTGCGCGCGAACGATACACACCGTCGATGAAGATTGCGACCGAAGGTTCGATACCGGCATTGTTGGCACCATTGCCGAAGCCGCGAATAATGAAGGTTGCGTTCGAGGAACTTTGGTTGGTGCTGACGCGCAGCGAAGGAACGAGCGTTTGCAAGTCGTTCAAGTCACGCACTTGCGCCTTGCTGATCGTATCAGCGGAGGTAACCGACACAGCAACCGGGATGGATTGCAGCGTGGTTTCGCGCTTGGTTGCCGTCACGATGACGACTTCTGGTGCTTGGTCGGGTTCTGCTGCCGCTGGCGCGGTTTGGGCCTGCGCGACGCTTGCGAAGCCAATGCTGGCCAAGCAAATGGACGAAAGCAGCGCAACTCGGCTGATCTTTGAAGTGGTGTTTGAACGCATGTGTGTTTCCCCAAAAGAATTTTTTTGGTCCAAACCCAAGCAAAACCGGGGATTGGCCTTTGGTGTCCGAAGATTCTTACATCTTGGTCTAGCTTATCGTTAGACTGCTCGCTTTCAACCTGCAACACATGCGAAGCGTTTTTCCGGCTCTTGACTGCAAGGCTTCCAAAGTGTTGCCAGAAAGGCGCAAAAATCGAGGTGTTTTTGCCCGATAGGCCAATGATTTAGGCTGTTTTGGTGAAGTGTCTTAACAAATGGTAACTAGGCGAGCTTAATTTCGCGAAGCCTTTGTTCCAGAAAATCCTGTGCATTGATGGGTTCATATTTGATTGGACCATTCATCGGCAGGGTTTCGATCAAGACATCGGGGGAAAAATGCAGGAAAAATGGCGAGGAATAGCGGGCGAAACGGGCGCGCTCGGGCTCTGGATTAATCACCCGATGCACAGTCGAGGGCAGCCGGTCATTGGTGAGGCGGGCCAGCATGTCACCAATATTGATCACCACACAGCCCTCAGGGGCCGTAACCGCCTGCCACTGGCCTGATTTGTCAAGCAATTGTAGGCCGGGTTCTTCAGCGCCCAGAAGAAGCGTGATCACATTGATGTCGCCATGGGCACCTGCCCGGATCGCACCTGGCGTCACATCGGGGCCGAGGGCGGGATAGTGCAGGGTTCGCAGGATTGAATTGCCTTCAGCAACCTTGTCGTCAAAATAGTCGGTTGGCAGTTCGAGATAGGTAGCAATGGCCCGCAAAATGCGTTTGCCCAACAGGTCAAAGTCCTCAAACATCGCCTTTTGGCTGGCATCAAAGCCTTCAATCTCTGGCATGGGGACATTGGGTGGCATCACGCTGGAAAAGCGGTGTCCTTCTGGCAGGTCACGACCTTGGTGCCAAAACTCCTTCAGGTCGGCGATGGTGTGATCCTTGGCGGTCTCCACCCCAAAGGCGGTATAGCCGCGCTGGCCCGCGCCGACAGGCGACTTATAAGACTTCTTCACATCCACTGGTAAGGCAAAGAATGCTTTGGCCTTTTCCAAGGTGGTGTCGATTATTTTCTGATCGACTCCATGGTCGGCCACGATGGCAAAGCCGAACTTCTCAAACCAGCCACCCAATTCTTTCGAAAACCCGGCAAAGTCGGTGTCATAGGTTTTCATCGATACGGGTTTGATGACTGAATCTGGCATGAGGGTCTGCTCCAAAACGGCCTTGGCTTCTACGGGAGGGGCAAGGAAAGCTCAAGGCGTCAATGCGTCTCAGGCTGAATGGGAGGGCAAAATGTATAACATGTTTGACATGTACGGATCGGAGGCTTAGGCAGGGTATGTAAAACATTTTGTACATTTTGCCGATATGAAAGGTCAGGGTCATGACGCTTACAGAAAAGAAAGCAGGCATATCCCTTCTTATTAGCCTTGCTATCTTCGCTTATCTTGCCAGCAATATGATAGATGGATGGTCTATCCCCGACCAAGAAGCACGTCATATCTGGCGCACTTGGTTTTTTGTGCTGGGATTTGGTACTGCAGGTGAGGCTGCTTTGAGTATGTGGGCCACCTCTATGCGTAAGAAAGGGGCTCTTGAAGACGAGCGGGACGAGCAGATCGTCGCAAAGGCAGATCACCTTGGTCTTCTTGTCGGATTTATCGCGATCAATGTTCTTATCTGGCAAGTCCTCTTGCAATCGACCTATCCAACCCCCGCCCAATGGACCTTGAACGTCCAGCATTTGCCAACTTTGTTTTTCGTATTGATGGCCATTTTGTTTCTCTGTCATGGGGTTAAGCAAGTGATGGTGCTTGTGTTGAGCCGAACTTCCTAATGGCTGTCGCAAAGGGGCGTGTCCTCAATCAGATCCGACAGCTGCGGACGCAAGCAGGCCTCACCCAACAGGAATTTGCCAATCTTGTGGGGGCGACCCGTCAGACCATTCTGGCGATTGAAGCCGAGAAATATGCGCCGTCGCTAGAGCTAGCCTTTCGTATGGCTCGGGCACTGTCGGTGCCGTTTGAAACCTTATTCCACTTTGAGGAAGAAGAGCCACGGCCGCGAGATTGATCTGACTGGTGAGAATTTCGATCAAGCTCTGTTGGATATTCTCCGCTTGCGCTTATGATACAGGAACCCGACTTGAGGCTAACCGGCGCAAGTCCCAGGTCATCACATAGGAAGATGCTCATGTCGCAGCCCACACAAAACCCCATCGAACTTTATTATTGGCCAACCCCAAACGGCTGGAAAATCTCCATCGCTTTGGAAGAAATGGGGCTGCCGTATGAGATGAAGCCCGTCAATATTGGCAAGGGCGAACAATTTGAGCCAGCTTTCCTTGCCATCAGCCCGAATAACCGCATGCCTGCGATCATCGACCCGAACGGTCCAGATGGAAAGCCAATTTCGGTGTTTGAGAGCGGGGCCATCCTGCAATATCTCGGTCGAAAGACGGGCAAATTCTACCCCAGTGACGAACGGGGTCGGGTAAAGGTCGATGAATGGGTCATGTGGCAAATGGCAGGCCTTGGCCCCATGTCCGGTCAAGCCAGCCATTTCCGTCTCTATGCGCCTAATCTGGTTGATGATCCAAAGCTGATTGAATATGGCCAGACCCGTTACACCAATGAAGTCAATCGCTTGTATGGCGTGATGGAGCGTCAATTGAAAGAGACGCCTTTCCTTGCTGGTGATTATTCCATTGCCGATATGGCGTCCTATCCATGGGTGCGTGGTGCGAAACTCTTTGGCCAGAATCTGGATGATTTCCCCCATGTCAAAGCCTGGTTTGAGAAGATTGACGCCCGCCCTGCCGTGATCGCGGGCAATGCAGTTGGCGAGGCCCTGCGCAAGCCTGCTGGCGAACAATCCAAGGAAGACATGAAGGCAGCCGCCAAATCCTTATTTGGCCAAACCGCCGCTGTCACCAAGACCTAAGTCATCTGAATGGGAGGGCAGGGGCTAGGTCGCTTCAGCCCTTCCAATTCACCGCTTGCTCCAGCAAATATTGCCGGAAGGCCGCAATCCGCTTGGAGCGGCGAAGATCTGCGGGATAGATGAAGAAGACGTCGATATTGGGCCCGTCGGTTTCTGGGAAGATGCGCATGAGCCCTGTATCGGCTTGAGCCAGATAATCGGGCAGACCACCAATGCCGAGGCCTGCGACCACCGCTTTTACGAGGGCTGAGACGTTGTTAATCGTCAGCGCCGCTTCCCGTGGACGGTGCTCTTCCCGGCCCAAGGTGAGGGCAAAGTCCAACACTTTCATGGGGTCGCCCGCACGTGCGCCATAGGCGATCACGCGGTGATTGGCCAAATCTTCTGGCGACTTCGGCATGCCATGCTTGGCGACATAATCGCGTGACGCATAGAGCGACGTGGTGATGGACAGGATTTTGCGCTGGATCAAATCGGCATGGGTGGCTTCCCATAGACGGATCGCACATTCGGCTTCCAAAGTCGTAAGATCGAGTTCGCGGTCGTCCAGTAAGAGGCGCAGCGACACGTCTGGATAGGCATCCATAAAACCGCCCAATCGCGGCGCAAGCCAGGTTGCGCCAATGCCAATCGGGGCGGTGACGATGAGTTCGCCTTGCGGCCGATCGCGCGCATCTTTTAAGTTAGACTCAGCAACAGCGGCGATTGTGGCCATCTGGCCGGTTGATTGCTGCAGCACTTTACCAGGCCCAGTCAGGATCAGGCCGCGGGCATGGCGGTGAAACAAAGGTACGCCCAGACCATCTTCCAGAGCCGCAATTTGGCGGCTGACTGCTGATTGAGAGAGGCCCACTTTTTC
>NZ_JADCBK010000101.1 GCF_020253525.1 Aquidulcibacter sp. | reverse complement strand
GCAGGGAAGCCATTTGAACCCGCTCAATCGGGGCACCCTGTGTGGTCGGGGCAGCGCTGGTTTTTGTTGCGGGAGGCACAAGCCTTGTCGAGGCCGTATCCGCTTTCCGTACAGGCTTACTTGCGGGCTTACTGCTCGAGACAGCTTCGGGAGAGGCTGCTTCGCTATTGATGACAGGCGCCAAAGGGCGGGCATTTGGGGCGGCGGCTACAGGCTGAGCTGCAAATCCGACTGCCAAGAAAAGCGCACCAGCCCATAAAGGTCCTACGACGCTTAGATCAATAATTTTGTTGTTAAAACAATGCGTAACTACTCGTTTATTCAGTGCCGAATCCCGGACCATTTTGTGTCCCACCATATTGGTCTGCAGTAGTTTCTGCAAACATTCTTATCGCGCCGGTTGATCCGACTGCGGGTTGCACTCTACAAGAGAGGTTTGAAATCAACGCTTGGAAATTAGATCGAATTTTATCGATCTTGCATTTTCTTTCAGGCGTTGCGTCAAAGCGCGGACAGGTGGCCGAGTGGTTTAAGGCAGCGGTCTTGAAAACCGCCGTAGGTGGAAGCCTACCGTGGGTTCGAATCCCACCCTGTCCGCCAGTTTGATTTGCAGAATCTGATTCAATAAGTATTGGGCTTCACGCCATGGCCTGCGTTGCATCCGTGGAATGCACCTTCGGAAAGCAGTGCTGAAGATCGACGATGCGTGGAAATAGCTAGGGCATTTGGAACGGTTAAAGGCAGCACTTAGCTTGCGTTGAAGTCATCCCACAATTCCTCCAGAACGGACTCGGCCTAAGCCATTGTCTAGGCAGAGCCTGTGACAAAGGCTGTCCCAAGCGGAAAGAAACAAACCAAAGACCTGCGCAAACAAAACTGGTGCATGTTGTTTAGATTGCACCTCATGATTTCCAAGTTGGCCTCGAAAAATCCGCTTTGAAGCAATCCCGAAGCCGCCCTAATCGGCAAACCTTGGCGCAAAGCAGCCAGACATCGCCTGCAAACAATGTCCTTTTTCCACACACTTCGCTAGCGATATGACAGTCTAAAGCCAGTCGAGTTTCGGGCGCAGTTTTTTTGGCAAGGGCTGATACTCATCTGGGCCTTATGCAGGCTTGGATTAAGCATTCTGAGGTCGAGGAAAGTCGAGGTTTGGGGAAGTTAGCATTCAAGCGTTATGAACGCAGAATGGGACCCTGTAATCGTGTTTAGTTTTGATACCTTGCACGTCCCAACTAATCCAAAGCTCAGGAGATGAAGCCCACAAGAAATGAAGGTGCAGGGAAACCATTCTTTGGTCAGATGGCGATCGGTTTCAAGCAAACCATATACTGGCCCAGAACCTCGTTCTATGCACCGCCCATTCTGGCATATATTTCTACATAGTTATATTTTGTCACAGCAATGAAGTATTTCAGCTCATTCGCCGTGAGCCAAACCCTCGCCTCAAATCGCCTTGGTGGCTCAGTGACAACTACATTAAAGACCGTAGCTGCATCAATCGCTACCAACCGATTAATTGCCTCCATCGCCTCATTTTTAAACTCCGGGAAGTTGAACTCCATACTGATAAGTGGGATCTTGCGCGACAGACCTTTGACAACTTCTGCCTCAAATCCTTCAACATCTATTTTGATGAATTCAGGGAGGCCGTACGCAAGGATAAGTGCATCGAGCGTCGTTGTTGGCACTAAAACTCTCTCATAAATTTCCTTTTTGGTGCGTGCCCCAACGTCTGTGAGGCTGTTTGCCCATTTCTCAGACAAGGTGTTGTATGGGTTGGCGTCTCCGAAGCTGATCAATTCAGCATGCCCTACCGAGTTACTCACCGCATTTTGGACAAGTGTGACCTTTGGGGTAAACTTAAATCGTTCAAAAAGATGCGCTGCAGCGCTGGGATTAGGCTCTATGCAAACAACCTTAGTCGCATGTGGCAGAAATAGGTGAGCTTTATCACCTAAATTGGCTCCGATGTCGAAGACAATACCCTTTGGACTTGTCCCGAGAAGCTCAGCATAGAATTTCTTTTGTACTTCCTTGCGCTCTGCAGATTCTGGCAAAAATATCTTTGTATAAATAGAATATAGTTTCGAATCGTTTAGACGTGATCTATTGAAAAATCGATTCAATAAAGGCCGCAAAATGCTCTTCGCAGATTTCAACATAGATTTCTTGCCTTTATTATGTTCTTTTTGCAGGTAGGAGCCATTACCGCTTCTGAAATGCTGAAAGTTAACCAAAGCGATACCTAAACAGACCAAGCATAACTAACTAAGAATCGCAAGTAACCATTTGTTTTAACGCTAACTATTGCAGATCTTTGCCAGTGCTGACTCGGACAGCCGAGGCAAATGGGGTCCACGCCCAAGCACGAGTTGACTTAGGTTTATAAAGTAACTTTGCTCCTGTGTCATAGCCTCGTTGACCGTAATTTGTTTTTGGTAATGGAAACATTCTCAGGTCTACTCCGCCGCTTCGCCTCCCCCCCTTGACCCCCTCCCCACAACACCGGATACATTCGGGCAACAAAAGCGGGCATTCAAAAGGCTCGGGTCGAGATAATTCAGGGGGGTGAGATGCACTATAAGGAACTCAAACAGGCTTGGGCAGAACTAACCTCTCCGGGCCAGCCCTTCGAGATTGAAGAGATTGAGGTTCGTGGCAGCCTGATCCGGAGCTATAAGTACGCCCCGCCCAATATCCGCGCCGTCTGGCTCTCCACCATCGCCTTTAGTGACCGGGAATATCTTATCTATCAGGATGAGCGCATCACCTATGGCCAAGCCCATGAGCGGGTGAATGCGATTGCGGCGTGGTTGTGGGCTCAAGGCGTGCGGCGCGGTGATCGTGTGGCTGTCGCGATGCGCAATTATCCTGAATGGATGCTGCTCTATTGGGCGTGTGTTTCGATTGGGGTGGCTTGCGTCGGTATGAATGCCTGGTGGATCACCGATGAGTTGGAATATGGCTTGAAGGATTCTGGGCCCAAGGTGTTGTTTTGCGATTCAGAGCGTCTCGCCCGGGTTATGGAACGCCCGCAAATGGCCGAGGGTATTGCTTTGGTGGGGGTGCGCTGTGCCACTCTGCCGCAAGGGGTGATCGCCTATGAGGCGGTGCAGGAAGGTGGCGGGGCGATGCCAGATGTGGCGATTGATCCAGATGATGATGCCTGCATCTTTTATACTTCGGGCACCACGGGCTTTCCAAAGGGCGCGCAGCTGACCCATCGGGGATGCGTTGCCAATCTGATGAATATGAGTTTTTCGGGCCAAGTCCAAGGCCTTGCTACCCTGCGCGCCAATGGCATAGACCCCGCCAGCGTGCCGCCACCAAACCCGCCCGTGGGCCTGATCACCACGCCCCTCTTCCACGTGACGGCCAATAATTGTGCGGCCTATGTTGCCACAGCCAGCGGCGGGAAAATGGTGCTGATGTATAAATGGGATGCCGGCGAAGCACTGCGGCTGATTGAAACCGAAAAAGTCACGGCCATGAGTGGTGTGCCCACTATGGCGCGCGAGGTAATCACCCACCCTGATTTTGCCAAGACAGATACGTCGAGCCTGTTGACCTTGGGCGGCGGCGGCGCGCAGGTACAGCCTGACCTTGTTGCCAAGATTGACGCCTCTGTCCCGACCGCCAGACCCAATACGGGCTATGGCATGACCGAGACGTGCGGCATCATCACAGCAGTCAGCGCTGACTTCTTTGTCGACAAACCCGCAAGTTGCGGCCCTGCCATGCCGACCTTTGAGGCCCGCTGTGTCGACGATAGCGGCAATTTCTTGCCTATTGGCGAGATGGGCGAATTGTGGGTGAAAGGTGCCCCGGTTATCAAAGGCTATCTCAACCGCCCTGATTCCACCCAAGAAAGCATCACCGATGGCTGGCTGCACACGGGTGATGTGGCGCGCATCGATGAAGATGGCTTTATTTTCCTCGTCGACCGCAAGAAGGACATGGTGTTGCGCGGTGGTGAAAACGTCTATTGCGTCGAGGTTGAAGCCGTGGCCTATCGCCATCCGGCCGTGGCCGAATGCTGTGTGTTTGGTGTGCCCGATGAGCGCTTGGGCGAAGAAGTGGGCGCGGCTATTCTGGTGCGCCCCGACATGGCTCTAACGGCACAAGAGTTCCGCGACCATTGTGTGGCGCTGATGGCCAAGCACAAAGTGCCCCGCTATGTCTGGTTCCTCAGCGAAGCCATCCCGCGCAATGCCTCGGGCAAATTCCTCAAGCGTGCGCTGAAGGAAAGCTTGAAGGTGGAGGATGCGCATTAGGGGGTGAGGGCAATATTGCCCCAAGGCCCTGCCCGGCCTAGGTTGGGACTATGATTTCCTTTGGCACGCTCAGCATCAGCCTTCTGCTCTTGGCGGGCCAAAGTGTGGTATTGGCGGGATTATTGTGGGCCGCACCAAATAATCGTGCAGCTAATCGTTTTCTGGGCTTGCTGATCTTTGCGATCGCTCTCATGGTTACGCCCTATATTATTGGGTTTGCAGGCTTTTATGACACCTATCCCTGGCTAAGCTTTGCGCCATTTTCAACAAGCCTCTCGTTTGGCCCGTTATTATATCTGCATGCTTACGCGCTGATCTATGGTCGCCCGCCAGATAAGTGGGGCCTGCATCTGGTGCCCTATGGCATTCAGTTTTTAAGCCAAGCTTTGGTGTTTCCGTTGCCATTGGCGATGAAAAACGCTTGGGATAGTTTTGCCCATGCCTCGCTCATCGATCCAATTTTGACGCTTGTGAGCCTGATCTCCATCAGCCTTTATGGTGTGGCGATTTGGCGGCTCTATCGGTCCTATCGGCACCGCCTTGCCCAGACCCGTGCCGATGATGCCCAATTTGATCCCACGTGGATACGCAATGCCTTGCTTGGTGTCTTGGGCTTAGCTCTGGTTTGGTTCGGCTTCTTCACGGCCGATCAAGTCGATCCGACCCGCAATTATTTTGATGATTATTGGATGTATATGGGCGTGGCGGCGTTGGGCGTTTATCTGGGGATTGCCGGTTGGCGTAATGCTGGCGTGCGCTATCCCATCCTTGATACGGCAACAGACCCCGCGGTCGATCAAGACAGTGGACCTTCCGCCAGCCCCGAGCGGGATTGGCAGGCGATGGGGCGGCAATTTGCCGAAGTGGTGGAGGCAGAAGCCTTCTGGCGCGACCCGGATCTGACCTTGACCTCGCTTGCCCGCAGGCTTGGCACCAATACGACCTATGTGTCGCGGGCTTTGAATGAGGGATTGGGCAAAAGTTTCAGCGCCTTTATCAATGCGCGGCGCGTCACCGCCGCTCAAGCCTTGATGGTGGAGGACGTGCAACAGTCCGATCTCATGGCCATTGCCTTCGAAGCAGGCTTTAACTCCAAGGCCAGTTTCAATCGTGCATTTTCCGAATTTGCCGGCATGAGTCCCTCGGCTTGGCGGCGCAGCCAAGGTCTCAAATCATAGATTCCAACAGGGGATTTAGCTTTTGAGGCGCGCAAGCGGGGCTGGTTCGGCACACAGAATGCCTCCTCCACCTAGCCTCACCCACTTCAGGAATTTGTTCATGCGCGCTCTCACCCCCATCGCCCTTATTGGCCTCCTCGCCCTTTCACCCTTTAGCGTCATGGCCGCCGCGGGGGCTCTAGAGGCAGGCCCTGAGATATCCATCGCGCCCAAGGCTGCGTGGCCTGTGCGCATCTTAAGCGCTGCTGAGGCACAAGCCGATGTGGCGCTGATGCGCCGGTCGCTGGAGACCATCCATCCTGGCCTTTATCGCCGCACCAGCAAAGCGCAGATGGATCGCGCTTTTGCGGCTCTAAACCAACGTGTGCAGCGCCCGATTGAGACGACAGAACTCTATCGCCTGATCTCCTTGGTTCTGGCAGACATTCGATGCAATCACACCAAGGCCGAACAACCCGCCGAATTAGAAGCATGGCGGCACGCTAACCCAAGCCATCTGCCGTTTCGATTTCAAATCGTGGCAGGAAAAATGATTGTGGTCGGAATCGATCCTGCCCAACAGGGCCTGTCGGTCAGGGCAGAGGTCACCCATATCAATGGCCGTAAGGTTTCGGAGCTGATAGCAACCCTTGGTGCCTATGTGCCGATAGATGGGCAAGCAAGCTGGAGCCGGGCCACCGGCCTTGCCGATGATTCAGACCTCATGGGCTCGGACTTTGATCACTTCTACCCTTTTGTCTTTGGATTGCCGACCCAATTTGTTCTTCGCTTTAAATCCGATGGCCAAGCGACAACCCAAACCACCATTCAAAAGCCGCTCTCATTCAAAGCCTGGCAAAGCCTGAAGTGGCCGGGCCCGGCTTTCAGGTCCAATTTCAGTGAAACGACCACGTGGCGCATGCTGGACCCAGAAACGGCTCTTTTGAAGGCTGCAACCTTTGTGAATTATCGTAAGCCTGTTGATGCGACGGCCTTTTACGATCAGATCTTTGCCGAAATCAAAGAAAGTGGGGCCAAGCATCTGATTATCGACCTGCGGGAGAATGGCGGCGGGTCGAGTGATGCGACCTATGGGCTGGCCGATTTTTTGGCCCAGAAACCCTATGTTTGGAACAAGGCGATCTCCTATAAAGCCCTGCGCTATGGCGATTTGCCGAACTTTATCGACACGTGGGGCGACCGCGAGGCAATCTTTAATGCGCCCCTCGATCAGTTTGCCAAGACTGCCCATGGCTATGAAGAAATCCCGGCCAATGCGCCTGAGGAATTATTGCCCCGCACCCCTGCCGCCAATGCCTTTGGCGGAAGGGTGACGCTTCTTACCAGCCCAGAGAATGGCTCAGGCTCAACCATGCTGATCGCGAAATTGCGCGATTTGGGTCGTGTCAGTCTTGTGGGGGGCAAATCAGGCGGCAGTGGGGATGGGCCAACTGCGGGGCGGATCTTCACGGTCAAACTGCCCAATAGTGGCATTAAAATACGCGTTCCCAACGCCTTCAATCAAATGCAGGTTCAAAGCTTTGAGCCGAAAGGCGGGGTCACGCCGGACCTTTTGGTGGAACCCCGGATTGAAGATGTTCGCTTAGGTCGAGACCGCGTGCTAGACGCCGCACGCGCCGCGCCCGAACCAGAGCCAAAGACAGAGGCCACCCAAGCCCTACCTGCCCTCCTCTCTCGCCTCACAGGCACGTGGCGCGGAACTCTGGAATATCGCGATTATCAAACCGAAGGTCGGGTAACTTTGCCGACTTTGATGCAAGCCACACGCGCGCCCGATGGCGCTAGCCTCAACGTGCGCTTCACCTATGACGATGGACCCGGCAAGACTGTCTATGGCGGCTTTAAACTTGCCTTGGATACCAAGGAGGCAATTGCCAGCAAGACCGAAGACGATGGCCACCCAGACTACTTTCGTGTCATCGGCGATCTGACGGCAACAGGGCCTGAGCCAAGGATTTTGGTCTTATGGGGTCGGGGCACTGAAAATGGGCAGGCTGTAGATGTGCGTGAAACCCTGAAAGTTTCAGCCAACACCTATGACTTGCTGCGCGAAACCCGCCCAAAGGGCCAAGGCGTGTTTCAGTTCCGCCATGCCTATCATTTCACCCGCGAGGAGAAGCGCTAAGTTTTAACGCTTCTTTTTGGCCTTAGGAGCCGATTTTGGGGCAGGCTTGGGCTTGGGAGGTGGCGGTGGATCTGTGCGGATCGCCGTCACCACAATGGGCACCACGGGGGCCTTGCCCGGAAATGGGCCACCCGTGGGCGCACGCTCAACCTTTGCCATCGCCTCTACAACCTCCCAACCCGCCGTAACCCGTCCAAAGACGGCATAGCCAGTTGTATTGGGCGGCGCGTTGGGGTCAGCATTGAGAGAGGGATTATCTGCCAAGTCAAAATAAAAACTCGAATGGCCCGAATTGGTTGCATCACCGCGCGCGAGCGCCACAGCACCTTTGAAATGCTTATTGGTGGCGGTTTCCAGCTCGATCGGACTAAGCGGGGGATAGCGGCCCTTAAACTGTGCGTCCAAATCGCCAATTTGAATGATAAAGCCCGGCTCAATCCGGAAGAAGGACGCGCCAATATAATGATTGGTTTGAAACATTTTCAGCATATGGGCGCTGGTCTTGGGGGCACCGACCGGGTCCAAAGTGATCTCAATCTCACCCATTGTGGTGGTTAGGAAGACTTTCGGTGCGGGTATTGGTACGGGTGCCGGGACAGGTGCAGGGGGTGTGGGCGCGGCCGTTTGGGCAAGGGCAGAGCCTGCAAACAAGAGCACAACAAAGCTTGCGAACAAGGTACGGCGTAACATCAATGACCTCCCTCTCTGAAGACCACAAACACCCTAGCTAGAAGTCTCGCCAAAAAGCTCCCGCCCGATCAGCCAGCGGCGAATTTCGCTGGTTCCCGCCCCGATTTCATAAAGCTTGGCATCGCGTAGGAGACGACCTGTCGGATAATCATTGATATAGCCATTGCCGCCCAAGCATTGGATCGCCTCCAAAGCCATCCAAGTCGCTTTCTCGGCCGCATAGAGGATCGCGCCTGCTGCATCCTTGCGCGTGGTAAGGCCACGGTCACAGGCTTTTGCGACGGCATAGACATAGGCACGCGTGGTCGAGAGCGTGACATACATGTCGGCGATCTTGCCCTGCATCAGTTGGAACTCACCTATGGCTTGGCCAAACTGCTTGCGCTCATGAATATAAGGCAAAACCACATCCAGGCAGGCTTGCATGATGCCAATCGGACCAGAGGCCAGAACGGCGCGCTCATAATCAAGGCCCGACATCAGAACCTGCGCGCCCTTGTTCAGCGGGCCCATCAGATTTTCCTCGGGCACTTCGCAATCCTCAAACACCAATTCGCCTGTGGGCGAGCCGCGCATGCCCAGCTTGTCGAGGCTTTGGGCAACTGAGAAACCTTTGAAATCTTTTTCGATCAGAAAGGCTGAGATGCCCCGCGAGGCGGCTTCTGGTTCGGTCTTGGCATATACAATCAAGGTGTCTGCATGTTTGGCGTTGGTGATCCAGAATTTGCCGCCATTGAGCACATAGCGATCGCCCTTTTTATCCGCCCGCAGCCGCATAGAGACAACATCCGAGCCTGAGCCACTTTCCGACATGGCAAGGGAACCCACATGCTCACCCGAGATCAATTTCGGCAGATAGCGCGCTTTTTGCTCTGCTGTGCCCCAACGGCGCAATTGGTTGACGCAGAGATTGGAATGCGCGCCATAGGACAGGCCGACAGATGCAGAGGCACGGCTGATTTCTTCCATCGCCACCACATGCTCAAGATAGCCAAGGCCAGAGCCGCCATCTTCTTCATCAACCGTGATGCCCAACAGGCCAAGGTCACCGAGTTTGGGCCAAAGATCGCGCGGGAATTCATCGGTGCGATCAATCTCGGCCGCACGCGGGGCAATCTCTGCTGCTGCAAAGCGTTCGACGGTTTCACGGATGGCATCGGCGGTTTCGCCGAGGTCGAAATCGAGGCTGGGATAGGAATTTCTAAGCATGGCCTACCATGCGCGAGCCCGCCTGCGAGTGCAAGCAAAAGGGTAAGCGATCAGGGCAGTAACGCGGTCTCGTCGCCACTCTCTTGGCCGCGTGCCAAAGAAACGGCCGAGGTCACCACCGCAACAAAGCCAAAGCAGGCAGTCAGAATCGCAATGAGTGCTTGAAGCGTGATGGTCTTGGCCTCTGGGTCCGGTGTCAGAGCCCCCAAAAGATGCGCAAACCAAAGACCTCCTGCCATCAAGACAGCGCCAACGCCCAAGATCACCCAGGTTAGAGCGCGCGTCGGCTTTGCTGGTTCAAGACTCTGAGGTGCCGGAATCGTCACCCCACCTGGAACAGAAGCTTCTGATGCCAACTCTAATTCTGGGGCAAACGGGGCCAAATTTAGCCCGCCGTCATTGGCGGGCACAGGCTGGCTTTGATCCGATTGATTGGCTGCGAGCGCTTCTTCCTTCGGAAACGGTACCAAAAGCGGATCATTCACCACGGCCGCTAATTCTTCATTTGGCGCGTCCTGTTTTGCTTCGTGAGGCGGTTCACTTGGAGTAGCGGTTTCTGGCTCAACCAAAGTCAGACGTGGCTCAGTCTTTGCTTCAGGGCCGAAGTCCAAAACGGGGGAGGCCTTCACCGTCTCTGCCGCACGTTCTGCAACGGATTGTACGGGAAAAGGCTCGCCCTTAGGCGGGGCGGTAAGGATACTTTCAGATGGCTCGGTCGCAATCGTCGCGCCATCGGCCTCAACGCCCAAGGCAATCGCTCGTGGGTCAGAGGCATGGGACAAAAGCGCAGCGGTATAATCAATTTCAGGGCTTAAGACCGAACTTGGCGCGGCTGGCCGCGGACCTAAGGGCTCAAGAAAAAGGGCTGCTTCAGCAGCTCTCCGGCGTACCAGAGCATCAATGACCAGAACACGCCCATTCACCCGCGCGCGCCGCCACGCATGCATCGCAAGGGCTGCCGCAATCGGCTGGCCTTGGTTCAAATAGCGCAGCACATCGCTGGTGGCGAAATTGGAAACACCAATATTGAAAGCAAACGACACCAACGCGTCAAACTGGTTCTGATTGAGTGGCGTCAAGGCCGATTGGCGAACCATGTCTTCGACGGGGCGAAGATCCCAGCGCAACAGGTCTTCTGCCTCCGCACGAGAAACCGAAAGACCCTCACGCGCAGTGGCGACATGGCCAAAACCCAGCGTCCACCGCCCATCGGGGGTTTTAGCCGCACGTGCACGGAAGCCTTCAAAACTGGCTATCAGGTCCAATGCAGCGCGAGACGCAGTGAGTCTGGACATTTTTCGTTCCAAAAAGAGACGGATTCCGCCCGATGAGGCTGTTCGTGCAGGATTGATGCCGCTTTTGTCCACAAAGGCTGCTCGACAAGTCTGAGGCAATCCTGCACGTTCGACCCAGCCAGACGACATCAAACAAGCAAGGATCAGACCATGATTGCCAAGAAAATCAGCCTTTTTCAGCGCTTCTTTGGAATTTCAGCTCTGGCCTTGACCGCTTGCTCTGGATCCGCGCTGGCTCAAACTGCCGCGGTTGCTCCGCCGAAACCGTGGAGCGCAATGACGAGTTCTGAACTGATCGCCGCCGCACCCCAAGATGCATGGGAGCGCTTAGATCAAAGCCGTTTGCTGTACCTCTATTTTGAACCTAGCCAAGGCGGTGCTCAGCCCCCTGCCCGCGTGATTATCCTTTTGGCACCTGACTTTGCACCCAATCACGTCCAGGCCCTCGACGACTTATTGGCCAAGGGGTTTTTTAACGGGCGCGAGATCGTGCGCAGCCAAGACAATTACGTCGTGCAATGGGGCGATGGTGCGGCTGCAACCACGCTTGGCTTTGCGGGCGGGCGCATGGCGGCTGAGTTTGACCGTGCCTATGGGCCTGAATTTACGCCTTATGAATTGAAGGATGGCGATGTTTATGCGCCAACGGTTGGCTTTTGGCGCAATTGGCCTGTGGCGTGGGACCCAATGGCTAAGCGTTATTGGCTGCCCCATTGTTATGGCATGGTAGGGGCAGGTCGGGATGAGGGCGCTGATTCGGGTGGTCCAGCCGAGCTTTATGCCGTCAACGGCCACAGCCCCCGCGCACTTGACCGCAACGTCACGCTTTTGGGACGCGTGGTTGAAGGCATGGAGCAGTTCGCGACCTTGCCGCGTGGCACAGAGGCGATGGGCTTTTACGCTTCGGGCCAAACCAAGCCCAAAATCATCAAGGCCGAACTTGGAGCACGATTGCCCGCAGCCGAACAAGTCACTCTTGAGGCCTTACGTAGCGATCACGCGATTTACGCCGAAGTCCTTGAGAGCCGCCGAAACCGCCGCGATAGTTGGACGAAGTTTAAGGCCGGCAAGCTTGAGCTCTGCAATGCGCCATTGCCCGTGCGCCTCAGCCCTAAAGAATAATCAAGGTTGCAAGGCCCAAAAAGGCAACAAAGCCTACCATATCGGTCACAAAGGTCACCAAGACGCCTGAGGAAACGGCAGGGTCTTGCCCCATGCGCTTCAAGGTCAGCGGGATCAAAATGCCCGCGAGGCCCGCGACCGACAAATTGAGAAGGATTGCCAAGGCAATGGTGATGGCGAGCAACACGCTCTTGAACCAGATAAGTGCCACGGTCGAAAGAAGAACCGCAAAGAACGCACCATTGACCAAGCCGGTAATCACCTCGCGCAAAATGATCCGGCCTGAATTGCCTGGCGTCAGCTCGCGCGCGGCCAAAGCACGCACTGCAACCGCAACGGTTTGCGTCCCGGCATTACCCCCCATAGAAGCCACCATTGGCATCAGGATGGCTAGGGCCACAATTTTTTCAATCGAGGCTTCAAACCGGCCAATCAACATGGAAGCAAACAGGGCCGTTGCCAAATTAATCACCAACCAAGGTAAGCGCGACTTAACCGAAGACCACACCGAGTCCGCGGTGGAGGCATCGCGCACACCGGCCAGCGCCAACAAATCCTCTTCGTTTTCGTCCTGAATAACCCGCACAATATCGTCGACCGTGATCATGCCGGTCAGGCGTCCACTACGATCAACCACGGGCGCAGAAATCAGATGGTACTTCTGGAAAGCGTGCGCCACAACTTCTTGATCGGTCTCAGGATCAACAATGATCTCAGGCGTTTCCATCAGGTCTTGCAGCAACATGGTGCGCTTAGCCCGCATCAGCTTCGAAACGGGAATCGCGCCAATTGGCTGCATGGCAGGGCTAACGACATAGATATCAAAGAAGAGATCGGGCAGCTCCTCGCCCGTCTTGCGCATGAAGTCGATGGTTTGGCCAACGTCCCAATGTTGGGGTGCGGCCACAAACTCCCGCTGCATCAAGCGGCCAGCGGTTTCTTCTTCAAATGAGAGAGCGCCTTCCACAGCCACGCGGACATCATCAGAGGCGGCGGCCAGAACTTCGGCCCGATCCTCATCATCCAGCTCTGCGACAATGGCGGCAGCATCATCGGTGTCGAGATCATCAAGCTTTTGGGCAAGCTTGCTGGCTGGGATGAATTCCAGCGCGAATTCGCGCAATTCATCTTCCAATTCCGCGTAGACCTCTGCGTCGAGGTCTTCGCCAATCAGGGTGAAAATCGTACGCGCCGTTTCTTTTGGCGCGTTTTGCAGAAGTTCTGCGACGTCTGCCGGGTGCATTGGCAACAATAGACGGCGCAGCAACGGCCCGTCGTGGTCACCGGCAGCGCCGATCACTTTGATGGTAATCAGGCGGTCTAGCCCATGCTCTGCTTTAGTAGGGTCGACCCCCAGGGCTTGTAGATCGTCCATGACTGTCGCCTTCCGTCATGTCGTAAGCCCCTAAGTCTGTTTGCCTGTATCTTCGTGCTGGTAGCAGATACAGGCGCAAAAGCCATCTTTCCGTTGGTGTGCCCAAGAGGACTCGAACCTCCACGGGTCTCCCCACTAGCACCTCAAGCTAGCGCGTCTACCAGTTCCGCCATGAGCACGTTCCGGAAAGAGCGGCGCTTTTAGTAGAACACGCCGCCAATGTGAAGCCCTTCTGCCTGCATCTTGCCAGTTCCAAACAGTGAAGTCCTGTTATGGGCCTGCCATATAGTCATAAACATCGGCTTCGCCGGTGATTTCAACCGAAATCTTATCGTCATCCAACTGGATGTCGCCGCGGGCCACAGGGTGGTTATTGACCAAGACCCACACGGGATCATTGGGCGAGGCCGTGAGCGGAATAACCGCGCCACGACCCATCCGCAGAAGCTGATGCATGGGCAAGGAAGATCGTCCGACCAAGACCGAAATTTCGACCATGACCTTTTCAATCTGCGAGGGTGGGTGTTCACTATCGTCTGTCACGTGACTAGATAGAGCCTATGAGTGTTGGAACTTGGTTAACGCGCTTAAAGATACTGCAAATTCTGGAGAAAATCGCGTGATTGAATGGGCTGTATCGGAAAAACCCGTCGATTATGAGGCTGCAGTGGCCTTTATGGAGGCGCGCGCGGCTGAAATTGCCGCAGGAACAGCGAATCAATTGGTTTGGTTGTTAGAACACCCTCCCCTTTATAGCGCTGGTACCAGTGCTAAACCGTCTGACCTTTTGCCCGGTGCAAGCTTTCCTGTGTTCAAGAGTGGGCGTGGCGGGCAATATACCTATCACGGCCCCGGCCAACGCATTGCCTATCTCATGCTCGATTTGCGCCACCATAAGCGCGATGTGCGTGCCTTTGTGCAATCGGTGGAAAATTGGGTGATTGATGCGCTGGCCCAATTTGCCATTAAGGGGGAATTGCGCTGTGGACGCGTTGGCGTTTGGGTCGATCGCACCCATCCAGGCTTTGCCCGGCAGGAGGACAAGATCGCCGCTGTCGGCTTACGCGTCAAGAAATGGGTGAGCTTTCATGGCATCAGCCTGAATGTAGAGCCTGACCTTTCCCACTTTAGCGGCATTATCCCTTGCGGAATCCAAGAAGAAGGGCTGGGGGTAACCTCCTTGGTCGATCTGGGTTATCCGGTGACCTATGGGGAGGTCGATGAAGCCTTGCGCCAAACCTTCATTGCCCGTTTTGGCCCTGTTGCCACTGTAAACGCCCCGCTCTAAGGCGATCCTGAAAATCGCCTAAGTAAAGGCCATTGACGCACAGCCCATGGCTGATAAGGCCGTGTCCATGAACTTTTCTGCTACAAGACCGCTCCTCGTTTCTCTTGCTTTACTGAGCTTTTTCACCGTTCCAGCAAATGCGCAGAGCCCCACCAAGGACTATCGCGATTGGAGTGTCACCTGCAGCAATCTGAAAACGTGCACTGCCGTCTCCATCTCGGGCCTAAACGAAATGGATTTGTCTAAGCCACCGCGCGGGGTTTCTGACAAAACTGAAACCGGCTGGCTGTGGGTAGAAATCGAGGCGGGACCAAACGCCAAGCCAAAGATTCTCTATTCTGGGGAATATTTGGCCGACCAGCCAACTGCAAAGGACGGGACTTTGCGCATCCTTGGCCAAAACGGACGGGCTTTGGCCAATGGAACCTTTGTCTTGACCTCCCATGAGTCTGGGGCAAGCCAAGTGCAGAGCGCCGATATAGCCCGGTTCATCAGTGTGGCGAGGGCAGCTCAATCGGTCGTCTATTTCCCCGGCACCAGCCGCGCGGTTCAATCCTTTGCCAGCCTATCTGGCTTTGTCGCCGCCCTTCGCGCGATTGAAGCCCAGCAGGGTCGCACCGGCACCACCGGGGCTTGGATCGATGGGGGCAAACAGGCGCGTGACCGTATCCCCCCTGCCCCAACCACACCCCGCGTCAGTGCGATGGCTTTTGCCAAGATAACAAGCCGCACCACGGCCCCAAAACTGGTGATGGACCGACGTAAAGCCGAATGTGACGATAGCGATCGGCTTGATTATGGTGGGCAAGGTATTGAGAGTTTCAACCTTGGCAAAGGTCGCATCCTGTGGGCCGTGCCCTGTGGTGCGGGGGCTTACAATATGTGGTCGAAATTCTATCTTCAGACCCATTCAAACCGTCTGGAACCGTATCCATTTTCCAGCCCAGACGCTGCCACAGACGAGCAAGACGCCCATAGCTTGGTCAATGTAAGTGTAGAGCCTGAAACAGGCCAAATCAGCGCCTTCTCGAAGGGCCGAGGTGTTGGCGACTGTGGGTCAGCGCAAACCTATGTTTGGGATGGCACTGAGTTTGTGCTGACCAGCTGGATTGAGATGACTGCCTGTAGCGGCCTAACACCAGATTTCTGGCCCGTCCGGGTCAAAAAAGACGTTATCCCACCACCCGCCAAAGCAAAGCGTTAGACGCGCTGAGGCCTTTAAAGCCCCAGCTTTGTCTTAATCACCTCATTGATAACAGCGGGGCTGGCTTTGCCACCCGTGGCCTTCATCAATTGGCCAACCCACCAGCCAAGTGCCTTGGGCTTGTTGCGAGCTTCTTCAACCTTATCGGGATTGGCAGCGATGAGGGCATCGACTGTCTGTTCGATCAGGCCAGTGTCGGTTTCTTGCTTAAGGCCCTCGCGCTCAACAATAACCAAAGGCGCGTCGCCGGTTTCAATCATGCGCGGAAACACGTCTTTAGCAATCTTGCCATTGATGGTGCCATTGCTAATCAGATCGACCAATTCGCCCAAACGCTCTGCCGAAACAGGGGTTTCGGCCAAAGTCTTATCATGCTTGTTGAGCCAGCCGAACAATTCAACCGTCATCCAGCTATTGACCAATTTAGCATCGCGCCCCTTGGCAGCCGTCTCAAAAAAGTCTGCTGCATCTTTGTCCGATACCAGCACGGCTGCATCATAGGCTGATAGGCCATACTCGGTTTTAAAGCGTTGCTTCTTGGCGTCTGGCAATTCCGGCAGGCTCGCCTTAATCGCATCGACCCACGCTTGATCCAGCACCAAAGGCAATAAATCTGGGTCTGGGAAATAGCGATAATCATGCGCATCTTCCTTTGAGCGCATGGAGCGGGTCTTGCCCGTCTTGACGTCAAACAAGCGCGTTTCTTGCGTGATCGTGCCGCCATCTTCGAGAATCTCAATCTGGCGACGCGCTTCATAATCCACGGCGAGAGCGACATAGCGGGTGGAATTCACATTCTTGATCTCACACCGCGTGCCAAAGGGCGTGCCAGGCTTGCGAACCGACACATTGACGTCTGCCCGCATGGAGCCTTCATCCATATTGCCGTCACACGTGCCCAAATAGCGCACCAAAGCCCGCAGCGCTTTGAAATAATTGGCCGCCTCTTCGCTCGAACGGATATCAGGCTTAGAGACGATTTCCATCAAGGCACAGCCCGAGCGGTTCAAATCCACATAAGTTGCGCGCGGGTCGAGATCATGGATCGATTTGCCGGCATCTTGCTCCAAATGGATACGCTCAATGCGAATGGGCACCGTCTCACCATTATCGCAATCGACATTCAACGTGCCCTCGCCCACAATAGGGTGGGCAAACTGGCTGATTTGATAGCCTTGTGGCAGGTCGGGATAGAAATAATTCTTCCGGTCAAACCGGCTCCACAAATTGATCTTGGCCCCAAGGCCAAGACCCGTCCGCACCGCTTGTTCCACACAATAGCGGTTCAGAACCGGCAACATGCCCGGCATCCCTGCATCAACAAGGCTTACATGGGCATTAGGTGCACCGCCATAGGCCGCACTTGCCCCCGAAAACAGCTTGGACTGCGCACTCACCTGCGCGTGAACTTCAAGGCCCACAATGATTTCCCAATCCCCCGTGGCCCCAGCCACAAGTTGGTCGGGACGGGCGGAGCGGATATCAAGATCATTAGCGAGTGTGGTCATAACGCCTTCATAACGGGGCAGAGCGGTTTGGCAAAGAACGCAAAACACTAAGAACTGGCGACCCAAGCAGGGCTCGAACCTGCGACCGTCCGCTTAGAAGGCGGATGCTCTATCCAGCTGAGCTATTGGGCCTAGTGAGACCAAGGTTCCCGGCGGTAAAAAGTGAAGTTATCGGCATAAGCACGCGGGATACGCTTTGGTTCCTGCCGATCAATCACTTGAAACGCCAAATTATGCTTTTGCGCATAGGCGATTGCCTCATCGCGCGTATCGAAGGTCAGGCGCACCTGGCCTTGGGTGTCGGTTGACGAGGTCCAGCCCATCAATGGATCTGGCGCGCGCACCGCATTCGACTCAAACTCCAGCATCCACACATTGCTCTTGGCCCGGCCCGACTGCATGGCGGTTTTGGCTGGACGGTAGATTTTTGCAAATGTCATGAAGGCCTCGAAACTAGATGTCTCATCATGAGCGCGTTCGGTAGAAATGGTAAAGCGGGCAATGCATGAAACCGGCACGTCCCGCTTGTCAAAATCGACCAAAATGGTCGGGGAGACAGGATTCGAACCTGCGACCCTCTGGTCCCAAACCAGATGCGCTACCAAACTGCGCTACTCCCCGAGAGGCGCGCGTATAGCGCGACCAAGCCGATCAGGGCAAGCGCCCTGAACAGAAATTACTGAAGTCTCATTTTTTTGCGCGCGCTGGCGCGAAAATGCGGTGGGTTACGCGCTGACCCGCTGCAAGCCCCAGACGCCGCGCTTCGCCGCCACCAATCTCCAAAACGGCCAAAACGGGGCCGTCAGACGGGATCAGGGCGCGCGATAGAGGCTGTGCATTAGATGCGATATTGGCAATCCGCCCATCGGCACGAATGAAAATGAGGTCTAAGGAAACCAGCGTATTTTCCATCCAGAAAGTGGCTGGTTCTGGCGTCTTAAAATCAAACAACATCCCCGTGCCACGGGGCACTTCGGTTCGCCACATCATCCCGATTTCGCGCGAGCGCGGCGTATCTGCGATTTCAACATTAAAGCTGCGAACGCCAGCAGGTGTGGCAATCGACAGTTTTTCAACTTTCAAACCGCGCTGCGGCCCCGCGATCGAGGCAGGTTGCGCGATGGAAAGCGAAGGAATGGCAACAAAAGCCAACAGGGCGAAAAGGATGAAGCGCACGACTTTAGACATGCCCTTCCCTATCACGATGTGGTGACTGCCGCCAAGATGGCGTCTGGGGGCGCTGGCATCAGTTTGGCCCAAGGGGGGGGGGAAGGCTTAAGCGCGCACGACAGCCGTGGCTACCGCCCCTTTTGCACTGCGCTCAACCCGCGCGCGCAGGATTTCGCCACCATCGACCATATCGATACCGCCGCGCCGCAGCGTTGCAACATGAAGAAAGATATCTTCCGACTCCAGACCGTCACTGGTCAAACCAGCAAACCCATAGCCTTTAGAGCGGTTGAACCACTTAACCGTCACCGGGACAAATTGATCCACATCTTCTGGCGGTGGCCGAAAGACAGGCCTTAGACTTAAAATGCCAACGACTTGAAGGCCGCGTTCGCCCTCCGCCGTCAAAACCGTAATCTCGTCGCCCTCTTTTGGGATGGCGGTCGAATGCTTTCTCAAGACGCTAATATGCAATAGGGCATCGACCTCGTGGGCATTTTCGCCTTGGCCAGTTTGAATTTGCACAAAGCCAAAGCCTTTGACTGGATCAAACCATTTTACAATGCCTTCGGCCAAAGTGCCCAAAGGTTCCTTACCCATAGCGAGGACTGTTTCTAATAATTGGTGTGTCACAACTCTTGATCCCTTCGCTCAAATTGGTACAGCGCGAGGCTAACTACGCGGGATTGCTCGACAGAGCTCAAAGAGAGCCCCCCGCACCCGAGCCCAGACGTTACCATAGGGTAAGTAAACACAGGGTTTACGACTGCGCAAGATGTTTATGAAGGGACGATGGCGCGTGCTTGCTTACACAAAGGCTTGACCCACAGCCCAAACAAGAGCCCATATCAGCGCGCTTCAATTTGCACCGAAATTCAAGGAATCTCGCCGAATGGCTGCTAATGCCGCTCCAAAATCCAGTTTGTTTGATGACCTCGAGCCAGCAGGCGTGTCTGCCGCCACGGCGGGCTATTCCGCAAAGGATATTGAGGTACTCGAAGGCCTAGAGCCTGTGCGCAAGCGGCCTGGCATGTATATTGGCGGCACCGATGCGCGCGCCATGCACCACTTGTTTGCCGAAGTCCTCGACAATTCGATGGACGAAGCCGTGGCCGGCCATGCAACCCGGATTGAAGTAACTTTGGAGGCCGATGGCGCTTTGGCTGTTTCCGATAATGGCCGCGGCATTCCCATCGACCCCCACCCCAAATATGTCGACAAATCTGCCCTTGAAGTGGTCATGACCGTCTTGCATGCGGGTGGCAAATTCTCAGACAAGGCGTATCAAACCTCAGGCGGCTTGCATGGCGTGGGCGTTTCAGTGGTCAATGCTTTGTCCGATCGCCTCGAAGTTGAAGTTGCGCGCGACAAACGGCTTTATCGCATGGCGTTTTCGCGCGGCATCCCGCAGGGGCCGATTGAGCATTTAGGCCCGGTCCATAATCGCCGGGGCACGGTTGTCCGCTTCCACCCCGATCCCGAAATCTTCGGCGAAGGTGCAAGCCTCGATCCCGCGCGCTTGTTCCGGATGGCGCGCTCAAAAGCCTATTTGTTCCGCGGCGTTGAAATCCGCTGGAAATGCGCACCTGAACGCATTCGTCCTGGCGACACCACGCCGCAAGAAGAAGTCTTGTGCTTTCCCAATGGTCTGGCCGATTATCTTCAAAGCAGCATTGGTGAGGCCCCGACTGTTACGTCCACCATGTTTGCCGGGCGCACGGCCCAATCTGGTGGCCATGGCGCGGTTGAATGGGCGTTGACCTGGGGAGTGCGCGGCTTTGGCGACCGCGACGGCTTTTTATTGTCCTATTGTAACACCATCCCAACGCCCGAAGGCGGCACGCATGAACAAGGCCTCAGGACAGTCATCTCCAAGGGCTTACGCAATTATGGGGAATTGGTGGGCGACAAGAAGGCCGCCCAAATTACTTCCGAAGACGTGTTTGGAACAGCTGCAGCCCTCATCAGCGTCTTCGTGCGCGAACCTGAATTTGTTGGCCAAACCAAAGACCGGCTGGCCACAGCAGAAGCGGCCCGCATCGTTGAAAACGCTATTCGCGATCCATTTGACCAATGGCTGGGTGCAAGCCCGCGTGAAGCCCGCGCGCTTTTGGATTGGGCGATTGCCCAAGCCGACGACCGCCTGAAACGACGGAAAGAAAAAGAAGTCCAACGCCAAAGCGCCACGCGCAAATTGCGCTTACCAGGCAAACTTGCCGATTGTGCGCGCCAAGATGCGGTTGGCACCGAAATCTTCATTGTCGAAGGCGATTCGGCCGGTGGCAGTGCCAAGCAAGCGCGTGACCGCAATACCCAGGCTATCCTGCCCCTGCGCGGCAAAATCCTAAACGTCGCCAGTGCTGGCGGGGATAAATTAGCTGGCAATCAGGAATTGTCAGATTTGGCGCTCGCCTTAGGGGTCGCACCGGGCAGCAAATTCCGTTTGCAAGATTTGCGTTATGAGCGCGTCATTATCATGACCGATGCCGACGTCGACGGAGCCCATATCGCAGCCCTTCTTGCGACATATTTCTTCCGCGCCATGCCGCAATTGGTTCATGCGGGGCGCTTATTTGTGGCGCTGCCGCCGCTTTACCGTCTGACCCACGGCGGCAAGACAGTCTATGCCAAGAATGACGCGCATAAGGATGAGCTGTTAAAGACTGCCTTCAATCCCCGCGCCAAAGTGGAAATCGGCCGCTTCAAAGGCTTGGGCGAAATGATGCCAGCGCAATTAAAAGTCACGACCATGAACCCTGCCACCCGCACATTGGCGCGCTTGGTGATCCCTGAGGGCGATTTGCCCAGCGTCGGGGAATTGGTTGAGACATTGATGGGGCGCAAGCCAGAGCTGCGGTTCAAATGGCTGCAGGAAAATGCACGCTATGCCGAAAGCCTAGACGTCTAAGACCATGCTCGCGCTTAAGCCCAATTGTGAATGTTGTGACCGCGATTTGGCGGCAGACAGTGCCCATGCCTTTATCTGCACGTTTGAATGCACCTATTGCGAGGATTGCGCGACTGGCAGGCTCTCGGGCATTTGCCCGGCATGCCAAGGCAATCTGGTGCCGCGCCCAATCCGGCCTGCCGCAGCCTTAGCCCGCTTTCCGGGACAGATAGAGCGCGCGCCCCTTAAGGCCGCCTGCCAAGCAAAACAGATTTAGCCCTCTTGCCCTAGCGCCTGTTCCGCGCCACACACCTCCAAAGAATGAGGGAGAAACGGCATGAGCCAAGAATTTGATATCATCGTCTTTGGTGCATCTGGCTTTACCGGCCGATTGGTGGCTGAATATCTGGCAGCAACCTATCCAACAGGTGTGCGCTGGGCCATGGGTGGCCGTAGCCTCGAGAAATTGGCCCATGTTCGCGATGAGATTGGGGCCCCTAAAGATACGCCCTTGGTTGTATGTGATAGCGATGATGCAGCCTCGCTGAAGGCGATGGTCACCTCCACAAAGGTCGTCCTCACCACTGTTGGTCCCTATCAGCTCTATGGCAATGGCTTGGTCGCCGCCTGTGCTGAGCATGGCACGGATTATGTTGATCTGTGTGGCGAACCGGCTTGGATGCGCAAGATGATCGATGCCCATGAGGCGGCAGCAAAAGCTTCTGGGGCACGAATTGTGTTCTCCTGCGGTTTTGATTCTATCCCCTTCGATCTTGGTGTCCAAATGGCTCAAGAAGCGATGATCGCCAAAACCGGCGGCCCCGCCCCGAAGGTCAAGGGTCGGGTCCGCAAGATGAAGGGCACTTTTTCCGGAGGAACCGCAGCCAGTCTCAAAGCCACAATGGCAGCGGCTATGAGCGAGCCGGGTGTTTTGGACCTGTTGCGCAATCCGTTCGCCCTGACCCCCGGCTTTGAAGGCCCAACCCAGCCCCACGGCATGAAACCCTATTTGGACGAAGAAATGGGCACTTGGGTAGCCCCCTTTGTGATGGCCCCGATCAATACCCGCAATGTGCACCGCACCAATGCCCTGCTCGGCCACAAATATGGCGCTGGCCTTGTTTATGAGGAAATGATGGTGACGGGCCCCGGTGAGAAGGGTCAAGCCATGGCGAATGCCATCGCGGGCGACAAAAGTCTCGGCGGTGAAGGTGGGCCTAAGCCCGGCGAAGGCCCTTCGAAAGAAGAGCGCGAGTCAGGCTTTTATGATGTCTTGTTCATTGCCCAATCAGAAGGCGCAGAAGTTCAGGTTGTGGTTACAGGTGACCGCGATCCAGGCTATGGCTCAACCTCGAAGATGATTGCAGAATCGGCTTTGTGCCTGATCCATGAAGCCAAGGATGCGGCTGGCGGGATTTGGACCCCCGGTGCCGTCATGGGCCCTGCCCTACGTGCCCGCCTCGTGAAAAGCGCTGGCCTCACCTTCGATGTGGTGGCAGGCTAAAGCCCAAATGACCTCAGACGCTGCGGCGCGCCTTCAGGGCCGCCAGCAGCGTCCCGTCGTCCAAATGGTCTAATTCCCCGCCCACAGGCACACCATGGGCGAGCTTGGTGGTAGCAACCCCGCTATCGGCCAAAACATCTGCCAGATAATGGGCCGTGGTTTGACCCTCAACCGTGGCTGCGAGCGCCAAGACAACCTCTGTAATGCCGCCCTCTTGGATGCGCGACATCAGGCTTGCGATGCGCAAATCCTCAGGTCGGACCCCGTCTAGGGCCGACAAAACACCCCCCAAAACATGATAGCGGCCCTGATAGGCACCAGACCGCTCTAAGGCCCAAAGATCGCTGACCTCGACCACGACGCATAAAGTCGTTTGATCGCGCGCTGGGTCCGTGCACACCGAACACGGATCTTGCGTATCCAGATTACCACAAATCTGGCAGGCCTTTACCTTCTCAGCCGCGTCAGCCAAGGCCTGGCCCAAGGGCTGCATCAAACCATCCCGCTTCTTTAACAGATGCAGCGCAGCGCGACGCGCCGACCGAGGCCCGAGACCTGGCAGTTTGGCCAAGAGCGAGACAAGCCGCTCAATTTCTGGACTGGCTGTGGCGCGTTTGGTTCGCGTGTTGCGATCAACCATAATCAGAAGGGCATCTTGAAGCCGGGGGGCAGTGGCAGGCCGCCCATCAAGTCCTTTTCCATGGCCGCGCGGCTGGCTTCGACCTTTTTGCGCGCGTCTTCAAAGGCGGCCTTGATCAAATCTTCCAGAATTTCGACATCCTCGGGCACGCACAGGCTGGGATCGATGGAGATGGACAAGAGCTTGCCTTCCCCATTGCTGGTGACTTTTACCATGCCAGCACCCGCGCTGCCTTCGGCTTCAATCTTTTCCATTTTCTTATGCGCATCAGCCACTTTGGACTGCATCTGCTGCATGGTCTTCATCAATCCACCAAGGTCTTTCATCACACTCGTCCTATAGAAAGGGATGGGGGATCATCCCATAGTTTGGTCTAATCGCCAACGCGGCGGCGGTTAAAGTCTACCGACAGTACATTGCTGGCTTCAGTGTCTGCATCCTCTTCCCCGTCCTCAGGGACTGCCTCGAGGGCAACCTCTGGAACCGGGGCTGCGCGCACATCCACAACACGTGCGCCGGGAAAGGCTTTCAGGGCGGCAAGCACTTCGGGGGCTTGCTTGGCCGCTTCAATGCGCTCTAGCTCCAACCGCTTATTGCGCTCAGAAATACTCTCCTGCCCGCCAGACCCTGCCTCTACGATCCAATCCTCATCCGTCAGCGCAGACAAGGCTTCAACGGCGCGCTTTTGTAGGTCTGCTGGCGCATTGGGCAGAAGCTCAATCACCAAGCGGCCTGGCTCGACGCTTATGGGTCGCACAAAGCGCTCAAGCTCTGTCACCAGCACAATTTCGCGCGCATCCTCAAGTGCTTCCAGCAAACCCTCAAAACTCAAGCTTGGCTGGATTGACGGTGCGCCCTGTGACTGGTTGGCTTGAGGGACCGATATGGTCGGAGATGCGGCAAAGGCCATTGGGCCGCCATTAGACCCATTTGGCGCTGCCGGGGCAGCAGAGGCACCATTTGCCATGGGTTGGCTGATCAACAGGCGGGCTAAATCTTCTGGCGGCGGCAATTGTTGGGCGGCACAGGCCCGCAAGAGGCACATTTCAGCCGCTTGAACAGGATCAGGAGCGCGCGCGGATTCTTCAAAGCCGCGCAGGATCAATTGCCACAGCCGCCCGAGGGCGGCAGGGGTTGTACTCGCCGCAAAGGCCTTCATCTGGCTGATATGGTCACTTGCACCGGCAGGATGCCAATCAGCCCCCAACACGTCCCCGCGGGAGATTTCGTGGGTCAAGTCCATCAAGTCGCGCAGGACAAGGCCCGGGTCTGCCCCTAAATCATATTGCTCCCGAAAGGCTTGCAACGCTGTCTTGGCATCGCCCTTAAGGATGGCACCAAGCAAATCCATCGTCCGCGTACGGTCAGCCAGACCCAACATGTCGCGAATTTCGGTGCCCGTTACCCCATTGCCCTGATCTTGCACGATGGCTTGATCTAAAAGCGACAAGCCGTCACGCGCAGACCCTTCAGCCGCGCGCGCGATCAATTCCAGCCCATCACGGGCGATGTGCGTGCCTTCGCGCTTGGCAATTTTCTCAAGATAATCAGCCAAAACCACTGGCTCAATCCGGCGTAAATCAAAGCGCTGGCAGCGCGACAGGATGGTGACGGGCACGGAACGAATTTCAGTGGTCGCAAAGATGAACTTCACATGCGGGGGCGGTTCCTCCAATGTCTTCAACAACGCGTTAAAGGCGCTCTTAGACAGCATGTGCACTTCGTCGATAATATAGACCTTATAGCGCGCGGCGATGGGGCCATAGCGCACCCCGTCGAGCAATTCGCGCATATCGCCAACGCCGGTGCGCGAGGCTGCGTCCAACTCAAACACGTCAGGATGGTTGCCCCGCGTAATGGCCTCACATTGACTGCCCGGCGGATCAAGTTGAATGGACGGACGATCCATCGCCGCGGTTTGGTAATTAAGGGCGCGGGCAATCAAACGGGCGGTTGTGGTTTTGCCAACTCCACGCACCCCAGTCAGCATGAAAGCATGAGCAATGCGGTTAGAGGCAAAGGCATTGGTCAAGGTGCGAACCATCGCCTCTTGCCCAATCAGATCTTCAAAACGTTGTGGCCGATATTTGCGCGCCAATACCAAATAGGGCTGGCTGGCTTGTGCAGGCGCGGGTTGAGCGGCCTCTGCAGGCTCACCGAACATCGACAAGGTTAGATCATCCGGCTCTTCCGCGGCTTGGTCGTACCCAGCAAATCTTCCTGACTGTGGAAGATTACCTTCACCGCCAAGATCCGTTTCGTGCATGTCGGGGTTCCAAACTGTGGGTGCGCACAGATACAAGGGTGGAGACCGAACGGCGACCCATAGCGAAACTCGTTGCGGCTGCTTCCTTCCGGACCTGACCGAATTGGCGAGGACTATGTCCACCGCCGATCTCCGCCTCCCATATCGCAAGTCAGGCCGCGAGTTTCAAGCGCTAATGGCGGCAATCCTGTGGATGTCGCAGGTGTCTGTTCGCAACAAATCGTGCTTGACCAAGATGGGCGGGCCAGTTCAGGTGCAAACTATGGCCCAGTCTTCTCATTTCATCCCCTTCACCGCCTTCCCCCTCGATCGCGCCAGCGCGCTGCGCCGCGATGTTGAAAAGACGGAAAGCCTTCTAAACCATCCAGACACCGATCTTATCCTGATCCAGGATGGAAAGCCTATTTTAAGCCTTGATAGCCAAACCAAAGGTGCGCGCAAATTGTTGCGCTTGGCCTGCGCCAGCCGGTCCGCCTTTCTACCCAAATCAAGCCCTGAACCCGTTTTAATGGGGCAAGACCCAGATGGGCGGGCAACCTTTGCAACGGCGCTGCCGGCGCGGTTTGATCTGGATGACAGCCCACTGCAGGGTTTAGGCGAAGCAGAAGATTTGCGCATGGCCGCAGGAATAATGGACATGTCGGACCTTGCGATTGCGGGCACTGCTAAGGCTATTCTGGACTGGCACAGCCGTCATGGCTTTTGTGCCAATTGCGGTGAAGCCACCCATATGGCCGAAGCGGGTTGGAAGCGGGCGTGTCCGGCTTGCAAAACCGAACATTTTCCGCGCACAGACCCAGTTGCGATCATGCTCGCGGTTAAGGGTGATCAATGCTTATTAGGCCGGGGCATCGGGTTTCGTTCTGGCTATATCTCCGCCCTTGCGGGCTTTATCGAGCCTGGAGAGACGATCGAGGAAGGCTGCGCCCGCGAGCTGTTTGAAGAAGCTGGGGTGAAGATGACGAAAGCGCGGATCGTGGCCAACCAACCGTGGCCCTTCCCGTCTCAATTGATGATCGGCCTGATTGCCGAAGTTGAAAGTTTCGAGCTCAACATCGACACCCACGAAATCTCCCAAGCCCTTTGGTATAGCCGAGACGAGGCGCGTCAATTATTGTCAGAAGGCGGCTGTACGCGTGATGGCGTCACATTGCGCGCGCCACCCCCAGTCGCCATCGCCCACCATCTCATCCGCTTGTGGGTAGAGGAAGGCTGACCGTACGCCAGAGCAGAGGGCCAAGCTGCCCGTTAGGGCTGCGGGCCGGCAGCTTGCGGGGTGGCGGCAGGTGCTGTTGGCGTCACAGGCAAAACGCCTTCAGAAGCTTCTGCAGCCGTCGTCGTCGACCCAGCGGCCTCGCCCCCTGCCCCCTCAGCCCCGCCATTGGTGCCGTTCATTTTCAACAAGCTCGCAGGATCAATCGGCTCAGTCTGACCTTGTGGTACATTTGGACCTGGGGCCTCTGTTCCATCTGGATAAACCCAGCGCGACGCCCCCTCATCAATGCTGATCGCGGCTTTGGGCGCAAAACCCTGACTGCCATCATTGAGACGCAAGACGTACCAAGCAACGCCAGAATTGGTTTGCCCAATCACGCGAACCACCTCACCGGGCTGTAGGGCGCGCACAATCCGCGAATTCGGCAATGGGGTTGCCTGTACATTGGCAATCTGGATCGCGCGACCAACAGCACCCACGGTGGCATTATCGGCACCAATGCCGTCATTGCCGCCTGCATCATCGTCAGCGGTTGTGAAGCGCTGGAGAATAAAGACCGTATTGTTGCCATCCAAGGGAATGCGTAACCAAAGCTCTCCCTCAGCCTCGACCGAGCCGTCGGAGACAAGGCGCGTGCCGCCGTCGACGGTGCCGACAATCTTGCCAGACATGGAGGGGGTTTCGCGCAGGTTTAACAGGGCGGAAGTGACAATATTGCGCACCCCACCACTGATCTTGTTGGAACCGCTATTGGGCTGAATTTCCCGGAACAAAGCTTTGGGGGCAAAACCTCTCGCCCCATCGACTGCGGTCAGCGAGAGCCATTCGACACCAGACTTCACCCCAACACTTTGAGCTGAGACAATGGTGCCCTCTTTCAGCACAATGGCGACAGGCGCACTCAAGGCAGGTTCTCGGCGAACCTCGGTCCGCCCCAAAGCACTGTAGGATCGCGGCCCTTCGATGTTCGGCAGCTCGGCCTGCTGGTTAGCAAACAGGGTCTTAAACCCGAAAAAGGCCCCCGCTATGACCAAGGCAGCCACAACAATGGCTGCCAAGATCAAGAAGATACGGCTTGCACCCCGTGCCCCGCGCGGTCGCATGTTTTGAGCTGACTGGCTATCCTCAGAAAACATACACTTGGCTTTCACTTCAACAGATTGGGACAGATTTGGACAAAGGGCGGACACACCCCTTTGGCTCGTGCTTTATCAGGACTTGGCAGCGCATAACAGGGGGTGGACCCGCAAGAGCAACAGCTTGAATCCTACTGATTGGGAACCAAAGACCGCCCCGACAACCAACCTTGATTGCCTTTGGGGGACGTCACTTGATACCACGGCATGCCCGCAACAATGCGCACATCTTCAACCGACATTAAAGTGTCGGTCGGAAGAACTTCTAAGACAGGATCGCCCGTCGCGCCAGGTCTTGCCCGCAAACTGGCGGTGGGTGTATCTACCCGCATCAATGTCCCCACACTAACAGCCATGGGGCCAGAAGGCGTTTCGGGTTCGGCCTTAGATACTGCTGGAGCCGTCGCGTCAGGTGTTGTGCTTGCCATGGCAGCGGCTGCATCTGCTGTTGCCGCGGCATTTGCCGGACCTTGAGAGGCCCGAACCGCAGAATTACCCGAAATCCAGCCCGTGCGGCCATTGGTGAGTTGAACCTGCAGCCAAGGCAATCCGTTCGACATATGTTGGGCGACAACCATAACCAGCACGCCACTGCCCACTTGGCCCAATTGCGAACTTTCAAAAGCGGGGCTTTGATGAATTGAGGCTGGTGGGCCGACAATCTGATAAGTCATCGGCTGAATCAAAGCGTCTGCACCGATTTGGACTGGGGCAACCGGCAAAATCGAGCTGTTGATTGTATTGCCAGCCAAAGGATCAAGGCTTGAGTAATCGGCTTCGCCCTCGCCCAAAGGCACCAGCATATCTTCGCGAATAAATCCTGAGCGCGAGCGATCAGTAGGAAGCGTAATCCGCAACCAGTTTAAGCCGCCGACTTGGATCTGCCCCGTAACATCAAGAATGGTATCAGGGGCCAACAACATAATCACGGCGCTGGCAGGGTCTGGTGAGACACGCGCTTCGGTTGCCACACTCACACGGCGCATTTCGGGCGGCGAAATCTGCGCAATATCCAGACCCTCGGTCAAGGCCGAAAGCCCTGATGGATCAACAGCTGCATTGGGATCTTGAGCCGGGCCAAACAGCCGCCAACCGATAAAACCCACCAGAACGACTAAAGCTGCAATTGCGACCCAGCGCGTAAACTGCATGATGCTAAAGCCCGAATAGGTTTCAAGCTCGCCTTCGTTTTCACGCTCAGGTCTTGAATAAGATCGCGCCTGAAAGCGTGGCTCTGCCTGCGGCGTTGGCGGAGGCTCCTGTGGCTCAGCTGTGTCAGCCACTGGCGCTAGGGGACTGCCACAGCGCGAACAAACGCTATTGGGTCCTGCATAAGGCAGGTCTAATTGATGGCGGGCAAACTCACATGCGCTCGGTTCATTCGAACACCGACCTTTCCGCACAATCACTCTCCTCGCCTCGCTCGTTTCACTTAGCCTAACTAACCATTGCGGCTTGGCCAAGCGCCTTGCTGCGCTTGGGGCGGTTTATTTCTCGTGGTCTAGGTTCTCAATAGGGCAAACAAAAAGTCCCGGCCATGCGACCGGGACTTTCTAAGCTTGAATGGATCGCGCGTTAGCCTTGATGCGCCAGAACCGCCAATAAGAGCAGAGCCACAATATTGGTGATTTTGATCATGGGGTTTACCGCAGGACCAGAGGTATCCTTGTATGGATCGCCAACCGTGTCGCCAGTGACAGACGCTTTGTGGGCGTCTGACCCCTTCATGTGCTTGACGCCATCACGGTCCACAAAGCCATCTTCAAACGACTTCTTGGCATTGTCCCAAGCGCCGCCGCCCGATGTCATGGAAATGGCGACGAACAGACCCGTCACAATCACGCCCAAGAGCATGGCACCAACTGCCGCCAAAGCCTGCGCTTTACCGGCAATCATGTTGATGGCGAAGAACAAAACGATCGGCGACAAAACTGGCAGCAAGCTTGGTACGATCATTTCGCGGATCGCAGCTTTGGTCAGAATGTCGACGGCCCGACCATAGTCTGGTTTGCCCGTGCCTTCCATAATGCCAGGAATTTCACGGAACTGGCGACGTACCTCTTGCACCACGGCTTCAGCTGCTCGGCCCACGGCCGTCATCGACCAGCCACCGAACAGATATGGCAGAAGACCACCAATCAACAGACCAACAACCACATAGGGGTTTGAGAGGTCGAAGCTGACGTTTACGCCAGCAAAATACGGATATTCAGCCGCATTGCTGGAGAAATATTTCAAGTCTTCTGTATAGGCCGCAAACAACACCAGTGCCCCTAGGCCCGCTGAACCAATGGCATAGCCCTTGGTCACGGCTTTGGTGGTGTTACCAACAGCATCCAATGCGTCAGTGGTTTTGCGAACTTCGGGTGGCAAATTGGCCATTTCGGCAATACCACCGGCATTATCCGTCACCGGGCCAAACGCATCGAGAGCCACGATGATACCGGCAACCGACAACATCGTCGTGGTGGCAATGGCGATGCCGAACAAGCCTGCCAAATTGAAGGTGGCTAAGATACCGCCCACAATGATCAAAGCTGGCAAAGCCGTTGCTTCCATCGACACGGCCAAGCCTTGGATGACGTTGGTGCCGTGGCCAGAAACCGAAGCCTGAGCCACAGATTTCACCGGACGATAGTCCGTGCCCGTGTAATATTCGGTGACCCACACAATCGCTGCGGTGACAACCAAACCAATCACGCCAGAGAAGAACAGGTTCATGGCAGTAATCGTTACGCCACCGCTGGTCGTATAGGTCTGGGTCACCGTGGCTTGAACCACTGCATAAAGACCTGCAACCGAGAGAACCCCCGCCGCGATCAGGCCCTTATACAAAGCATTCATGATGTTGTTGTCTTTGCCCAAGCGGACAAAATAGGTGCCAATGATCGAGGTTACGATCGCCATGGCCCCAATCGCCAAAGGCAGAGACATCATGACAGCGGCACCGGCTTCCTTGAAGAAGATCGACGCCAAGACCATGGTCGCAACCAAAGTCACGGCATAGGTTTCAAACAAGTCTGCAGCCATACCTGCACAATCGCCGACATTGTCGCCGACATTGTCTGCGATGGTTGCTGGGTTACGTGGGTCATCTTCTGGAATGCCAGCTTCCACCTTGCCGACCATGTCGCCGCCAACGTCTGCACCCTTGGTGAAGATACCGCCACCGAGACGGGCAAAGATGGAAATCAAGGAAGCCCCAAAGCCCAAAGCAACCAATGGGTCGATGACTTCGCGGCTGGTTGGCTCTAGCCCAAGGACTTGGGTCAGAATGTAATAATAGCCTGCAACGCCGATCAAGGCCAAACCAGCCACCAGCATGCCTGTAACAGCACCGGCACGGAAGGCCATGGAAAGACCCGCTGCCAAGCTATTTCGCGACGCCTCGGTCGTACGAACATTGGCGCGAACCGATACGAGCATCCCGACATAGCCTGCAAGGCCAGACAGAACAGCACCCAACACAAAGCCAAGTGATGTCTCGATTGTGAATAGGAACGTGAGAAGAACCGCAATCACCACGCCAACAATGGCGATCGTTGTATATTGACGGTTGAGATAGGCATTTGCCCCCTCTTGAATCGCCGCAGCAATTTCTTGCATACGGGCGCTACCTGGGCTTGCTTTCAGAACTTGTTGAACGGTGATGAAGCCGTAGATCAACGCAAGGACCCCGGCCCCAATGGCCGCGACCACACTCATGACGCTAACGTCCATGTTGTACCTCTTTCGTTTCCAGATTCACCCGTGGTGGCAGTTCGTCTCCCACTCTCCGGATGATCCCCCTTTATTGGTCCTTCTTCTTTAGGGGGCGATTGCGCAGCTTGCAATGTGCCGCGTCGGTTTCGCGAAATCCTTGTCAGTAAACCGCAAAACCGCCTGTACATTAACCATTCGTCGACTTTCCTATGGCACACAAAAGCCATGTCTGATCCAACACGCCGATCTGCCCTTGTTTTGAGTGCGGCTGCTGCCAGTGCTGCGGTTGCGATCCCGTTGCTTGCCGCCGAAAGTGCGAATGCCGCCGAAGGCAAGGCCGAAGAGGCGGGCGAGCCGCTGGTGGCAGAATTAATCAATGTCGTTCTGCCAATCGCGCGCAATGGCGCGTTGGTGAACTATCTATTTGTAACCCTAAAGATCCGCATGTCTGATCTCAACGCTGCGACTTTTGTGCGGGAACAACATTTCCTGGTTCGCGATGGAATCACGCGTGCAACGGGTCGTAATCCCATCCCTGAAGGCAAAGGGCCCAATACGTTTGATCAGGCCGCCATTGTTCGGATTGTGACCCAAGTCGTAACGTCCTTGAAACCGGGCTTACGCGTAACCCGCGTCTCGCTTGAACAAGTTGCCTTTATGCGTCGCTAAACTGCCACCCGCGGCGGTTGGGCAAAACAATGGCTTGCTCGCGATAGGTCAGCGCTACGCCCTGCCCCTCGCAGCATCGACCGATTTGGGTGAGTTGGACGCCAATGGCCTGAAAATGGGCTGTAAGGGCTGAGGCGTGCTCTGGTGCCGCGCAGAACAAGGTTTGATAATCATCTCCACCAGTTGCGAGCGCCAACAGGCTCTCAACAGGATCGTTTGACCGTGTAAGCCATGCTGTTGCCTCGTCTGAAAGCGGCAAATGATCGAGTTCTAGGGCCAAAGACACATGGGAGGTCAGCGCTACATGACCGGCATCTGCCAACAAGCCGTCAGAAACATCGATGCTGGCTTTGGCGTAGGTTGCGACCAGATTTGCTGTCGCTAAAGGCGGTGGTTTAGGCGCAAGGGCCAGTTGGACAGCTTGCGTCAACTGGCTTGCTTCCATGTGGCCCAACCGAACTTGCAGGCCTAGAAAGGCGTCGCCCAAGGTCCCTGTCAGAAAAACCTCGTCTCCGGGCTGGGCACCCATTCGCAAAACAGGCCTTGCATTTAGGGCCAACGGGGTACCGATCAAAGTGAGGCTGGCAACTAGGGGACCTTCCGTGGAGCTTGTGTCCCCACCCAAAAGCGGACAATTGCCACAGAGGGCGGCCAAATCATCGCCCAAACCTCTGGCAAAGTCCGCCACCTGCGCCTGCGGTCGCCCCTGTGGCCAAGCCAAAGCCAGAAAGGCGCCGATGGGTTTGCAGCCCTTGGCGATCAGATCGGACAAATTCCGCCGCACCAACCGCTTGGCCACCCAATCAAGGCTATCGGACGATAGAAAATGTGTGCCTTCAATGACCTGGTCGCAGGTCACCACCAGCCCATGGGGCGAAACCGGCAATTGCGCCACATCATCCTTAAGATCAAAGGCACCCACAGCGCCGCGCGCCAGAGGGGCCCAAAGCTGAGCGATCAGGTCAAATTCTGACGGTGCCTGTGCCACCCCGTTTACCCAAGGCTCACGAAGTCAGCTGGCGCAAGTCATTGGCGTTGAGCTCCCGGGCCAAGCGATCCAACAAGCCATTGGTAAAGCCACCTTCCGGGCCGTCAAAGAAGGCATTAACAATGCCAACATATTCATCAATAACGACAGCTACCGGCACATCGCCGCGGCGTAACAATTCGAAAGTGGCCGCCCGCACGGCCGCCCGCACGATCGAATCAATCCGCTCTAGCCTCCAGCCCTTAGCCAAGCGCGTTTTGATCGACGCATCGATTAAGGCTTGTTCTGCCACGACGCCTTCAACCAGCGCGCGAAAGAAATCGGCGTCGGCAGTCTCAAGTGGCCCGGTCTCGCTATCTTCGCCCAAACGATGATCGAGATATTCGCGCACGGTCGATTTCACGCCACCGCCGGACATTTCCATTTGATAGAGCGCTTGAACCGCAGCTAAACGCGCGCCACGGCGGGCGTCAGTCAGTGTCGATGGCTTGGTGCGGGTCATACGCCGCCCATGTTCAAACGCCGCTTGACCGACAGCATGGTGAGGCAAGCGACAACAGCATCCCTACCCTTATTCTTCTGGTCACGCTTGGCGCGAACAAGTGCTTGAGCTTCATTTTCGACCGTCAAGATACCATAGCCAATCGGCAGGCCCTCGACCGAAAGTTCCATCAAAGCCCGGGCGCTTTCCCCGCACACATAGTCATAGTGAGAGGTCTCGCCGCGAATAACGCACCCCAGCGCCACATAGCCATCATAATGACGACCAGCCGGGCGATGCGTTGCCCGATCCGCATGCGCAATCACCGCTGGAATTTCAAAGGCTCCGGGAACTTTGATGACATCATAGGTCCCATTGGCAGCCTTGATGGCTTCAGCAGCGCCCGCGACCAATTCTTCGGCGATATGGGCATAGAAATCGCCAACAACGAACAAGAGATGGGGTGGATCGAAAGAAAGGGTCATAGCCTAGTCCAAGGTTGAAGCGAATGAAGTGGCCGTCAGGTCGTACGAGATAAGATGCGTTCCACGTAACGTGCAACTTGATCTGCTTCAAGATTAACACGTGTTCCTACCTTTAGGCGACCCAATGTTGTCACTTGCCAGGTATGAGGGATGATGTTTACCCCAAAGGTCACATCATCAACTTCATTGATGGTCAAAGAAACCCCATCAACGGCGATTGAACCCTTGGGTGAGACATATTTAGCCAATGCTTCTGGCACCTTGATTGAGACGCGGTGACTCTCATTTTCTGGTGTCACGGCAACAACTTCGCCAATCCCGTCGACATGGCCTGATACCATATGGCCACCCAATTCATCGCCAAGCTTAAGAGCCCGTTCAAGATTGAGCTGTGTGCCGACTTGCCATTCCTTGGCGCAGGTCACATCCATGGTCTCTTGGCTGACTTGCACCCGCCAGCGGGCGCCAGATGCAAGGGCCTCAAACGAAATCAGGGTCAGGCAGACCCCTTGGTGGCTGACAGAAGCGCCCAAGGCAAGGCTTGCAGCATCATAGCCGCTGTCGACGGTGAAGACCGCATCTGTCCCGGGCTTGTGATCCCTCGCGACAATCGTACCAATATCGGTGATAATCCCTGTAAACATGCCTATGCCTTCTCAGTTGGGCTTAAGTCGAAGCGGTCGAGCACATCGCGACCAAATTTTTGTTGCTCTATTGGATGCAGCTCTAAAGCCTGCGACAAGGCCTCAACCTCTAGGCTTTCAAAGACGGGCCGTCCATCACCGCCCAAAAGTATAGGTGCGCGAAACCAAGCTATTTGATCGACCAACCCAGCACGGACAAATGCAGTGGCAAGAATGGGTCCTGTTTCCACCATCACAGTTTTGACGTTGTAGGTTTCGCGCAACATATGCAGCACCGCCTCAAGGTCGAGGCCCGTCTTGCCCGCTCGGTTTTTGCTGATTTGATGATGATAAACCCCTGGCTTACCCTCCAAAGGCCGGTCGGGAAGCGAGGTTGAAGTACACCAAATCAGGGTTGCTTGATCGCTTGTTGTGACAAGCTTGCTGTCCAGCGGCAAGTGCGCGGCAGAATCAAGGACCACCCGTAAGGGCTGTTGGGGCGCGGGTGGATCCAGCCGTGCTGTAAGCTCGGGGTCATCGGCCAAAACAGTGCCAATGCCTGTCAACACTGCATCATGGCGCGCGCGCATACGATGAACTTCAGTCCGCGATTCTGGTCCTGTGATCCACTGGCTTTGCCCCGTCACCGTCGCAATACGGGCATCCAGACTGGTCGCCAATTTCAATGTGATCTTCGGGCGATCCATCGCCGGCTTAATCGTCACGCACACTGCCCCGACGCTTTAAGCTTTCCTTCAACGCACCAAGCTCATCATCGACAAAGCGGTTGAAATCTTCGGCCTCGCGGAAATCCCGATACACTGAAGCGTAACGGACGAAAGCAACGGGGTCTGTTTCTCCCAAAGCATCCAAAACAAATTGACCGACCGTGCTGGTTGAAATCTCGGTCTCACCCGACGTTTCCAGACGACGAACAATGCCTGAAATCAGATGTTCAATCCGTTCTTCTGGGACTTCGCGCTTGCGCAACGCAATGGCCACCGAACGGTGCAGCTTGTCGCGGTCGAACAATTCGCGCGTTCCATCGCGCTTAATGACTTTCAGCTCGCGCAATTGCACCCGCTCAAACGTCGTAAAGCGCCCGCCACATGCCGGGCATTGCCGCCGCCGTCGGATCGAAACGCCATCCTCAGCCGGACGCGAATCCTTCACCTGCGTGTCAGCAAATCCGCAGAAGGGGCAACGCATGGATTATCCTTTCGAAAGCACGCTCAGTGAGGCCACCCCTCACCTCGCCGCCACCTCAATAGATTGGGAAACGGGCGCACATCGCTTCAACTTCGCGCCGCACGCGGGTTTCCACTTCCGGATTGCCATCGGGCGTACCGGCAAGCGCATCTAAGACTTCCACGATCTTATTGCCAATCCAAGTGAATTCTTCGGTGCCGAAGCCGCGTGTGGTGCCTGCTGGCGAACCCAAACGAACGCCTGAAGTGGTCGCAGGTGGCTTGGGATCAAAAGGCACGCCATTCTTGTTGCAGGTAAAGCCTGCGCGCTCCAAAGCGGCTTCACTGGCCTTGCCGGTCAAATCCTTCGGCCGCAGATCGACCAAAACGACATGTGTATCTGTGCCACCAGAGACCAGATCAAAGCCCCCCGCCTTTACCGCTGCGGCCATGGCCTGTGCATTGGCAACGACTTGGCGGGCATAGGCTTGGAACTCAGGCGTTAATGCCTCACCAAATGCCACCGCCTTTGCCGCGATAACATGCATCAGTGGACCACCCTGCAAGCCCGGGAAAACAGCGGAATTGAACTTCTTGCCCAAGGCTTCATCATTGGACAAAATCATGCCGCCCCGTGGCCCACGAAGGGTCTTGTGGGTTGTCGTTGTCACAACATGGGCGTGGTCCAGAGGGTTGGGATGGGCTTTGCCGGCAACCAGACCGGCAAAATGCGCCATATCCACCATGAAATAAGCCCCGACAGAATCAGCAATGGCCCGGAAGCGCGCAAAGTCGATCTGGCGTGGATAAGCCGATCCACCCGCAATAATCACCTTTGGCTGATGCTCCTTGGCCAAAGCCTCAACAGCATCATAGTCAATCAAATGGGTATCGGGACGAACGCCATAAGAAATCGCGTTAAACCACTTGCCAGATTGGTTTGCGGGCGAGCCATGTGTGAGGTGGCCCCCACTTGCCAAGTCAAGGCCAAGGAACGTATCGCCTGGCTTCAAGAGCGCCATAAAGACAGCTTGGTTGGCCTGAGCCCCAGAGTGGGGTTGTACGTTAGCATAGCTGCAATCAAACAAAGCCTTCGCCCGTTCGAGTGCGAGATTTTCTGCAACATCTACAAATTCACAACCACCATAATAGCGCCGGCCCGGATAGCCTTCGGCATATTTATTGGTCAAAACCGAACCCTGGGCTTCCAAGACGGCGCGGGATACAATGTTTTCCGAGGCGATAAGCTCAATCTGCGACTGCTGTCGGTGCAATTCCTCAGCAATCGCTGCCGCAAGGGCAGAATCTTTAGACCCCAGCGAAGCCGTAAAAGAATCTTTGCTTACAGTATTTTGGCTTTCTGCGAGGGATGTCATGGTAGCTATGTCTCCGTTTGGTCCGTCATACATGAACCTAGGCGCTTCATGCAACAGGACAAGGCTCTTCAATTACTACAAGGTAAATCCACGAAATCTCCACATTTCTAAGGTTAATCACAATGAAAATTCTTGTTTTCGATATATTCATAAAAAATCTATCTTTCTCTTCGAATTTTTTCTGCGCAAAATCAAATATCTAGAATTTCTGGTCAACACAAATAGGCCTGAATTCAAGCTTAGAAAATGGTCGCAAAATCTTTTATTGAATAAGTGCACCTTAATCCATGATCAATTCAGATGTATCAGTCACTCCATAACAACCTAAGCGAGGACTGTAGAAAGATGCGCAATCAAAAAGAGCACGCAAACTCGGATATCTTAGAAATGACGACTGAAATTGTCTCCTCCTATGTAAATGCCAATGAGATTAAAGCTGAAAATCTTAGCGAACTCATTCGCAGCATCCACAAAAGTTTGGTTACATTATCGAATGACGATTTTGAGAAGCCAACCGAAAAGCCCAAGGCAGCTGTAAGCTTGGGTAAGTCTATTACCGATGATTATATTGTTTGCCTTGAAGATGGAAAAAAGCTGAAAATGCTCAAGCGTTACTTGCGCTCGAAGTATAATTTGTCGCCCGAGGAATATCGCCGCCGCTGGAATCTGCCAGCTGACTACCCAATGGTCGCGCCAAATTATGCGAAACGTCGCAGCGAATTTGCCCGCCAGATCGGTTTAGGCCGTGGGGTTCGTGGCCGATAGGATTGCGATTTAGACGGCATAGCCCTTCGTCAAAATGCCATTTTTGCATCGGGGGCTTCGATCTCAAGTATAGATGCCCCCTTTAGGCAGAATGGCGGATGTGCTCTGCGCTACATCCGCCGATTTTTCTGAGTGATTACTTTGTTTTTGTTCGTCGACTTTAATGACCAAATGGCCCTGGGCCACAAGACATTGGCCAAGCTTGCGTAAGGCTAGTCGATGCTGATCAAATTGAGCGGCACTTGCAGGCGTCGTCACAGCAACTTCTAGACCCGTCAGGGCATCAATGGCGCGCACCTGCGCATAAGGCCCGCGAAATTGCCGTTCAATATAGATTTCTCGCGTGGCCAGTTCCCTAAGCAGGGGATCTGGCTGCGCATCCTCTGCCATGATTAGGCGACTTGGCTACTTGCCTTGGTGTGCCACACATCAAGGACTGACTGAACCAAGGCTTCACATAAGCCATCATCGTGCAAGGGGCTTGGAGTAAAGCGCAACCGCTCTGTCCCGCGCGATACGGTCGGGAAGTTGATCGGCTGCACATAAACGCCATGGTCTTGCAGCAGCCGGTCTGAAATGGCCTTACATTGCACAGCATCCCCAACCAGCAGAGGCACGATATGGGTGGTGGAGCTTTCCATGACTGGCAGGCCCGCTTCAAGGAACAAGCGCTTGAGCAGATTGGCTTGACGCTGGTGACGTGCCCGCAAATCAGCACCCTCTGCACTCTTCAAGATGCGCACACTTTCTAGCGCGCCCGCGGCCAAAACCGGTGCCAAAGAGGTTGTGAAGATAAAGCCAGGGGCAAAGGAGCGAATGGCATCCACCATGGCATGGCTACCTGCGATATAGCCGCCCATCAGGCCAAAGGCTTTGCCAAGGGTGCCTTCAATCACGTCGATCCGATCTAAGGCCCCGTCCCGCTCGGCAATCCCTGCGCCGCGTGCCCCATAAAGGCCCACGGCATGGACTTCGTCGAGATAGGTCATGGCATTATAGCGCTCAGCCAGATCGCAAATCGCATGGATCGGCGAGACGTCCCCGTCCATGGAATAGACGCTTTCAAACGCAATCAGCTTAGGCGCATCGATCGGTGCACGCGCCAGCAAAGCTTCCAGATGGGCGACATCATTGTGCCGGAATACCCGCTTCTCGCACCCAGAACGGCGAATGCCCTCAATCATGGAGGCGTGGTTTTTCTCATCTGAGAAAATGATACAGCCTGGCAAAATCCGCGACATGGTTGCCAAAGTCGCGTCATTGGCGACATAGCCAGATGTGAATAGAAGGGCTGCTTCCTTCTGATGCAAATCGGCTAATTCATGTTCCAAATCGACGTGGAAGCTGGTTGTGCCAGAAATATTACGTGTGCCGCCAGAGCCCGCCCCAACATCCTCAATAGCACGGGTCATGGCTTCTAACACGCGCGGGTGTTGGCCCTGCCCCAAATAATCGTTGGAACACCAGATTACGATGTCTTGCTCCCCCGCTTCCGTGCGTCGGCGGGCACGGGGAAACTGGCCTTGGATGCGTTTCACATCGGCAAATACCCGATAACGCCCTTCATTGCGGACTTCCGTGACGGCCTTTTTGAAGGCGCTTTCATAATCCATAGCAAGTTGGGCCCAGCGGCCCCCTCTTGGTGAGCGTTATTCCGATCAGTCTTGGAAGGATAAGTAGACGAAATCGATCACAAAGCCATAGGCAATATGTCGCAGCAAACAGATGCTAGCGTCAAAACAGCACAAAAAAGCCGCTATCGAAGCCTCGATAGCGGCAATTTGATTGAGACTTGGCTTGCCCGATTACAGGCGGAAGCGAATTTGGTCGGCCCAGAAGCGCTCCAAACGGGTCAATGTCTTGTTTGACGAGACCAGATCTGGGCTTTCCACGCCACCAACGGGGCTCAAAGTGGCTGCATGGCGTTGGAACATGGTGTCCAACTGCTTGCGCAAATCGCTGCCAGCCTGCGTCAGACGCAAACGGATTTGACGCTTGTCATGCAAGGACTTGCCGCTTTCGACATAGCCCAGCTCGTGTAGCTTCTTCAAATTATAAGAAACGTTCGAACCAAGGTAGAAGCCACGCGACTTCAGTTCACCGGCCGACCATTCGGCATCCCCGATGTTGAAGATCAAAAGCGCTTGAACGGGGGTCAAATCATCATGACCCGCCCGATCCAAATCGTCCTTCACCACGTCTAGCAATTGACGATGGAGACGCTCAACCAAAGAGAGCGCACGACGATATTCGCTTAAGCTCGATTCCTCGACCAGTTCGCCGACAGAATTTTGTTGTGTTTGACCCGCCATAATTTTTTCTCCCGCCGTATTCTTCGACGTTTCGAGATAACTTAAGGCAAAGTCTCTAATATCTTGTTAAAATGAACTTTACTGGTTCCTAAGCATATCAATTACGCCGGAAAAATCACGGCCTGGCGAATATTTAAGAATATATTCACTATAAATCTCTTCTGATTTTAAGGCTAAGGCGGCAGTCATACCCACATGATGGGTTGCCTCTAATGCCAGCCTTAAATCCTTCAACATCAGCGCACCGGCAAATCCGTTGGTAAAATCTCGGTTGGAAGGGGCGCTTGGCACCAATCCTGGCACCGGCGCATAGCTTGTCATCGACCAGCTCTGACCCGAGGATTGGGAGGCAATGTCAAAGAAAGCTTTTGCGTCTAATCCAAGCTTTTCAGCCAACACAAATGCCTCACACGTGCCGATCATCGAGATGGCCAACAACATATTGTTGCAGATTTTTGCCGCCTGACCTGCCCCAGATTGGCCCGCGTGGACCACCGCTTTGCCCATAGCTTGCAATACGGGTTTTGCCTTCTCAAATTCGACTTCTGATCCACCGACCATGAAGGTCAATGTGCCCGCAGCAGCGGCTGCAACGCCGCCCGAAACAGGCGCATCACACATTAAAAATCCATCCGCGCGAGCCGCTTCACCCACGGCGCGCGCATCTTCCACGGAGATGGTCGAGCAATCAATAAGGGCAGCATCCGGACGCGCATGGGCCAGAACGCCTTCACCCTGTTGATAGACCTCCAGTACATGCGCGCCAGTTGGCAACATCGTCACCACGAAGTCCGCGCCTGAAACGGCTTGGCTGACTGAGGGTGCGGCGACACATCCTGCTGCCACGGCTGCTTCAATGGCGGCAGGTACCAGATCAAAAGCGCGCACCCGGTGCCCCGCCTTGGCCAGATTAGCGGCCATGCCAGAGCCCATAGCCCCCAAACCGATAAAGGCGATATCTACCATGTGATGGGCTCCCATTCTGTGCCCTCGCCCGGTGCCAGGGGGGCGAAGATTGCATCAAGCAAAGCATCATCCACCTCAGCAAGGGTTGCCGGATGCCATTTTGGTGCTTGATCCTTGTCGATAATGACCGCGCGCACCCCTTCGAGGAAATCCTGTCGGCGCACAACGCGCGCACCAATCCGATATTCCATCGCCATATGGGCCGCAAAGTCTGTGGCGGCTCGCCCCTCGCGCAACTGCCGGAAGGCAACTTTTAGGGTCTGTGGCGACTTTTGCGCCAAGACGCGGGCCTGTTCGTGTGCCCATTCGCTTTCGTCGCTAGATAGGGCTGCCATGATCGCCTCAACACTCTCGCGGTTAAAGCAGCGATTGATGATCGCGAGGGTTTCGGGGGTTAAATGTTGCAGCCTCCCCGCCCCTTCATCCAAGGCCGCAAGCCCGGATTTAAGCGCCAAGAGTGGCGTATGGGTCGACATGGCCCCTGCCACCTGTGCCTTGGCAGCATCGAGAAGCTCACTGGGTACAAAATGGGTCACAATCCCCGCAGCCACACAATCGGCGGCTTTTAGGCGCGTGCCGGTCAGGGCCAGCCACATGCCAATCTCGCCTGCCAAACGCGGCAGGAACCAACCACCCCCAACGTCTG
>NZ_JADCBK010000100.1 GCF_020253525.1 Aquidulcibacter sp. | reverse complement strand
CGCGCTGTCAGCCAGGGCGGGACGTCCATCCTCATGCGGGCCTTGCAAGATGCCGGGCGGCGCAATTGGTTTACCGTTTTGGAGCGGGAGAACCTCTCTAACCTGTTAAACGAGCGGCAAATCATTCGCGAAATGCGTGAGCGTTATTTGGGTGAGACCAAGGTTAATCCCGAAGCGCTGCCTTCGCTTCTATTTGCCGGTGTAATTTTAAGTGGCGGGGTTGTGGGCTATGATACCAGCACGCTGACAGGCGGGGCAGGGGCAGGCTTCCTCGGCATCAATGCCCGCACCGAATATCGCCAAGATACGGTCACCGTGGCCCTGCGCGCAGTCTCGGTGCGCACGGGGGAAGTCTTAGCCCAGGTCACCACCACCAAATCCATCGCCTCCTATGCGGTGGGGGGCGGGGCCTTCCGCTATGTCGGTTTCAGAAAGCTTCTGGAAGCGGAAACCGGCATGACGACGAATGAGCCCGATCAAGTCGCGTTGCAGCAGGCCATTGAAAAGGCGGTCTATGCCCTGATCATGGAAGGGGCAGAGCAGCAATTATGGGCCTTTGCCGACGCCAAGCGCGGCAATGAACTTTTGGCCAGCTATCGCGATGAACGCGAAGGCAAGGTCACCGCCGAAGAAATTCGCGACGCGACCATAAAGGCCGAAAGGCGCCAAAAGAAGCAAATGAAACAAAAGAAACAAGGCAAGCAGGAGCCTGCCCGCAAGGTTGAGACCAGGCCGAGCGCTAATGCCAGCCCAGCGTCCCCCAAGATAGCCGCTGTCCAGCAAGTGCCGCTTCGCAGTCTCGAAGCCATCGCTGTGATGGAGCTTTCCTCTTCCGCCCCTCGCAATCCCGCGGCGGGCTCAACCGATCCGACCGCAAGGCCGGGAAATTAAGGGGGCGACGAGACAGATCAACCCTCTTGCATGCAGCCTTTAGCGTCTGTGATTACGCAGATCATTAAGGCCCTCAACAAAAACATCGTAAATTAACCTGTTGATTATGCTGGGTTATTCCGGCGCACAATCCCAAACAGTCAGGCATCCCGTCTGACTGAATACTGGAGCTATGAACATGAGAAACTTAATTATGGCGTCCGCCTCAGCCTTAGCGCTAATGGGCGCCGCCACGGGGGCAGCGGCCGATGTCGCAAATCCCTCGTCCACGGTGACCCAATCCGGCAGTAACAATAATGCCACGATTGCGCAGAGCGGTACTGCGAGCACGATTGCGGCGCAATCGACTGTTTCCCAAACGAATGCCAACAACCAGGCCACTGTGACCCAGACTGTCAATGCAGCCGGGCCAAAACTAGTCTCGGAAGTCGACCAGAAGGGAAGCGGCAACCGCGCTCTTGTCAATCAAACCCAGAGCGCTGCGTCGACTGGGGCCGTGAATTCCAAGGTCACGATCAATCAGTTCAGCACGAATGAAGCGGCCTTGGCACCCGCAAACGGTACGAACAGCTCGGCAACAGATGGCAATTATGCCTCCGCCACCCAATCGGGCGCTGGTTCCAACACCGCCACCATCAATCAGGGTCAGGCAGGCAGTCGCAAAAATGGCAATTATGCGACATCGGTCCAGGCGGGTTCGAGCAACGCAACCACGATCGATCAATTGGCAACGGACGCTTTTGCGACCACAGAACAGATTGGTTCAGGGAATACTTCGAACTTGACTCAGAAGGACAGCTTGGATTCGCCAGCCAATGACCCCAATGCGGTAATCTTCCAGAATGGCAACAACAATGAGTCCGGCGTCCTACAGGAATCTGGCAGCAGCTCGGATGGCAATCTCGATGTATCGGTCACCCAAAACGGCAATTCTGGTAAGTCTTATATCGACCAGATCGCGACCGGCGAAAACTCCAAAAATCTGAGTGCGACTGTGCTCCAAGAAGATACCAGTGTGGGAACAAGATCCAAAATTGTTCAGACAGCATCGGGGCCCAATACCAGCGATCTAGTGGCTTCGGTCACCCAACGCGGGACGATGACCACCGGCTATTCTGACATTAGGCAGACTGCCAGCAGCGATGGCTCAACGGATCTGCGGGCAACTGTGGAGCAAACCGGCAATGCCAAGTCGAATATCGACCAGACGGCCGCCGCTTCGCAGCGTGTCGGCAATCGGGGTGGTGATACGCTGGTAGCCCGGGTCATTCAGACCGGAGAAAGTGCCTCGCGCGTCACCCAGATGATGAACGAAAACACCGCCAACGGAATCTATGCGCCGCGGAATTATCAAGCGACGGTCACACAGACTGGGGCTGGCAATGACTCTACCGTGAAGCAGATCGATTCACTGGATACGCGCTGGGATAGTGACGACAAAAATCTAATTGCTACGGTTACCCAGAGCGGAGATGGTAACAACTCTGCCGTCTATCAAACTGGTTGGTCGGCCAATGCAACCGTCAGTCAGACTGGCAATCAGCATAAATCGGTGGTGCGACAAAATCTCGATGAGCTTGGTGTTGAAACCAATCTCGGTTTCGGCAGGGTCAATGTCACCCAAACCAATGTGGCTAACGAGGCCTATGTCACCCAGCGCGGCATCACTAGCGGCATTGGTGTCACCCAAAATGGTCAAAATGGCAAAGTTGTCTATGAACAGACCACGACAAGCAATCGGGCCAAAGGGACAATTATTCAGACTGCTACATCGCGCTTTGGCGAGGTCTATGTCACGCAAACAGGTGTTCGTAATCCGAGAGGCACTGGCCCGCTTGACGGGGAGAATGACGTCGATGTCACCCAAAGTGGCTCGAATGACAAGGCAAACGTCATTCAGGGTGGTGAGAACAATTATGTGAAAATCATCCAGACCGGCAACTTTGCGGAATCTGATGTGAATCAGAGTGGTGCAAATAATAGCACGGCCGACATCGTCCAGGGCCTCAGTAACGCCTTTGTTGGTGTGATCCAGGCGGGCACCGGCCATCTTGCCACTGTCACCCAGGGTCCGGCCCGCTAACCGCTAGGAAGGGAGTGGCCACTCGGTTGGATGCCACTCCGAGATTTTCCCAACCAAATTTACAGCCTTAAAGGAAAATTGACATGAAAGTCATCTTGAAATCTGCAGCCTCCGCTTTGGCGCTCGCATTGGTCGCAGGCGCGGCAGCTGCCACCCCGCTGCCGCCATTGAGCACCACGGTTAATCAACAAGGGACCAGCCAGGAGGCTACGGTGAACCAGAGAGCCTCGACCGGCACCGTGACTGTCGAGCAGTCGAACAATGACAACACGGCCACGGTGACCCAGAATACTGCTGCAGCCGCGGCCAGCGCCTTCGTCAAGCAAGTGGGTGATCGCGGAACCGTGGAAGTCACTCAATCGGGTGCCGACAATAAAAGTGAAGTTGTCCAAGCAGGCACTTTTGACACGCAACGCAATCGTGTCGAGGTCACCCAAGTTGGTGCTAGAGCGATCAGCCGCGTTGGCCGTAGAGCTGCTGGCACGGCTGCAGAGGTCGTCGGCCAGTCTGGTTTCAAAAACACCATCTCGGTTACCCAAACCGCCCTTGCTGACGATGCCCGCAGCGATCTCACACAAGGCGGAAATACCAATGAGATTACACTGGTTCAGAATGGCGCCCGCGCAGGGAGCGATATTACTCAATCTGGTTCGAGCAACCAGCTCTCTCTGACTCAAAATGGCGCAGGTGCGAGCAGCGACATTATTCAGCGTGGTTCTAACAATGAAATCACGGTTGTCCAAGACGGCACCGGCACGGTAAACTTAATTGATCAAGATGGCTCTGAAAACCGCATCGACGTCTATCAGTCGTTGGCTGGTGCCTATTCGTCGGTCACTCAGTCGGGCACTGGCAATGTCGCAACCGTCACCCAAGGTGTGCGGCCGTAAGCCAACTAACCCCAATCCGGCGCGGGCAGGGCGGCAATCGCCGCTCTGCCCAGCCTCTTTCTTTGATTGACGTCCAAGGATATTCGCTATGAAGGCATGCCTCACCGTCTCACTTGCGATTTTGGCTATGGCCTTTGCTGCCCCAGCCAAGGCCCAAACCGGGGTTTATGTGTCGCAGATCGGATCTGCCAATAGTGCCAAGGCAAGCCAGGATGCCAATGCGGTGGCGGGCTATGCCAAAATTGAACAGGATGGTGAGCGCAATGAAGCCGAAATCATCCAGCAAAATGGCAAACATGATGCGCGCGTGACGCAAAAGGGCACGCTGAATGACACGCTTCTGATCCAGCAAGGTACTGGCATGCATCAGGCAGTGATCAGCCAAACCGGTCAAAAGAACCAGATTGAGCTTGCCCAGATCTCCACCCTCGCCAGTCAATTTGCCTCGATCACGCAAAACGGCGAAGGCAATAAAGTCAATCTATCCCAAGACGGTGCTCCCAATAGTGCGACTCTAACCCAAAACGGCGACCGCAATGTCCTCAATCTTGCCCAAAATGGCGGTAGCACAATAAGTTGGACCCAGACTGGGAATGATCTTTCGTCTGTCGGGGTTTCGGTTGATGGCGCGCAAACCATGATCATCACACAGACCAAGCCATGATCACCCGCGTCCTTGCCCTTGTTGTTCTGGGCTTTGCCCAACAATCAGCCCCGTCAGAGCCTAGCGGGGAGAGCAAAGTCCGCGTCAGCCAAGCCGACGCGCCCGCACCAGTGGCCGCGCCCGCAAACCGCATTCTGGCAACACAGGTTTCGCCACAAAAGCCTGCTGCGAGCCCTTTGATCGCCGAACCGGCCATCTCGCCCCAGGCGGCACGCGGGCCGGTGAGCCAAGTCTCCAAAACGATTGAAGCGCGCAGCCCAACACCGCAATTGGCGCCAAAGGGGCCAAGCGCCGCCCCGCCGCCAGCCTTAAGTAAGCCCAGTCAGGGGCGCGATACGCGTGCGGCGGCTCTCAAAGGGAGTGATCGCTGCAGTGGGGCAGACGCGGCGCGCGAGTCCGAAATCTGTGCCCGTGTCATCGAAACCCGCAGCGCTGAGTTTGCGGCCCCAGATCATGAGCCTTTGTCGCCCGAACAACGCCTCTTGGCCAACCAAAATCTCCTCGATTCCGCGCCTTCAGACGTCAATGCCGCCGCCCGCAGGCTTTCGACCGGGCGCGAAGATGATACATTGGCGGCCTTGGCCGTGGCCAATCAAGCGCTGGCCAAGCCCGTCGTCGTCGACAGCCGAAAAGAAGACGAGACCAAGGCTACAGCCCCAAATGTCGTCGATGCCTTGGTGGCGGCCATTGTCCAACAAGCCAATGGTGGCATTCCGCCCAATTGAACCTCTAGCCGGAAGCTTGCCATGTCGATCGATCATGCCGTCGTGGCAGATATCAAAAGCACGCGCCTCAAGGGTCGTCTGATCTTGGAAGTCTATGTGCATGCTGGCCGCTCGCGGGCTTTGACGTGGCGGTTGCAGGCCGAAGTCGAAAGCCGTGGTGGTCGCAGTACCACCCAACAAGCGGGCCTCACCAATGGCCTGCAAACCGGCCCTGTCTGCACCCTCGCGCTCAATGAGGATGTGGTTGGCTTGGTTGAGCTGGAGGTGAGCGAAGACAATGTACAGCTCGCCCACCTCCGCTTACCCTTGACCGGCTAGGTCGCCTGATAGGCTTTCAGAGTGGCGGCAACGCCTTCGGCAAAGGGCGTTGGGTCGTTCCAGAAGCGGGCGGCGAATTTGCGGCTATCAACCTCATAACGGCGATCCCATTGAAAGCGCATCTCAGCCATTTCCCGCATCATGGGGCTAAACAACCCGATCAGGGGCAAAAGCGCCATGGGCAGAGTCGTTAGCTTGGGTGGCTTGCCCGTATGCGGTTCGGTTAAGGCTAAGATCGTGCGCGCGGTTTGGATGGGGGCGCAGGGGATATGCCAAGCTTGACCAAAATCCTCGTCGGGCGCGTGGAGGAGCGAGATCACCCCGCGCGCAATATCTGGCACATAGGCAAAGTCATGCTTTTGGTCGGGATCGATGATTAGCATGGCGGGCTTGCCCTTGGCCAAAGCCCCTAGCGCCAAGTCGCCTAAGTGGGATTGTGCAACCCCGGGCCCATAAAAGTCCGGTGCTCGCAAGGCAACAACCCGGACTCTGCCGGCTTGATGGGCCGCCATCCATTGTCGCGTGATAGCAGCCCGCACCGCTGGCTTTGCGCCATGGTCGGTTAGGGGCATGGTTTCCACAAGGGCTGTGCGCTGCGGGCCATACAT
>NZ_JADCBK010000010.1 GCF_020253525.1 Aquidulcibacter sp. | reverse complement strand
TGAAGAAGTCCATGCGCGGATCAGCCCCCTCGCCCGCATCGTCAAACCAGGCGAAAGTATTGCCTTAGGCGAGAGTCGCGCAGAAGTTATGGATGTCGGCGGGCACACGCTAGGCCATATCGCCTTTCATTTTGCCGAAGACCAAGTGGCTTTTGTTGGCGATGCTTTGTTTGCCTTGGGCTGTGGGCGCTTGTTTGAAGGCACCGCGGAGCAAGCTTGGAATAGTCTTTCGCGCCTTATGGCGCTGCCAGATGCAACCACCATTTATTGCGCGCATGAATATACCGCTGCCAATGCACGCTTTTGCGCGACGATTGAGACCGACAATGTAGCCCTGATGAACCGGATCGAGGAGATAACCCGTCTGCGCGCGAACAATGTACCGACAGTACCGACCACAATTGGGCTTGAGCGGGCAACCAATCCATTTGTCCGAGCAGACCTTCCCAGCGTTCGGGCGGCAATCGGCGTGGCAGGTGATGCAGCGGCCTTTGAGGCCTTTGCGCGGGTTCGTCAGATGAAGGATATTTTTTGATGCAGAGGGCGCTCTCTGGCGATTTATCGGCTTCTGAGATTATCGCGTTATTGCGCATGCAGCCGCATCCAGAAGGCGGCCATTATGTTGAAACCTTTCGCGACCCAGCAGGCCCTAAAGAGCGGGGTTTTTCTACCAGTATCTACTTCCTGCTGCAGGCAGGCGAAGTCTCTGCTTGGCACCGTGTTGATGCAGCCGAACACTGGTTCTGGCACGCGGGCGGCCCATTGGCCTTGAGCATTAGCGAAGATGGTCAAAAGGCCTATGCGCACCGCTTAGGGCCGGACTTGCGGGCAGGTCAAAAACCGCAGGCCGTCGTGCCTGCAGGGGCTTGGCAAGCCGCTGAAAGCCTTGGGGCTTGGACCTTGGTCAGCTGTGTTGTCGCGCCAGGCTTTTTATTTGAGCGTTTTGAACTGGCCCATCCCGATTGGTTCCCGGGCAAACCCGAGTAAAGGCCTGTTTAGTTCGCCTTATCTAGCGCATAGCCAGCAGAGCGTACGGTGCGGATTGGGTCGACTTCGTCGCCCTCATTCAAAGCTTTGCGTAAACGACCGACGTGGACATCCACCGTGCGGGCTTCGACATAGACATCTGAGCCCCAAACTGCGTCGAGCAATTGCTCGCGCGAGAAAACGCGGCCTGGATGCTGCATGAAATAGTCCAGCAAGCGGAACTCTGTTGGCCCCAGATGAACATCGCGCTCGCCCCGCTTCACACGGTAAGAAACGCGGTCGACCACAATATCGCCAAACACCAGACGGTCATCTGCCAACCCCGGACGAATGCGGCGCAGCACGGCACGAACCCGCGCCAATAGCTCCGTCGTCGAAAATGGCTTGGTGACATAGTCGTCAGCACCCGTATCAAGGCCGCGAATCCGATCAGATTCCTCGCCACGCGCCGTCAACATGATGATGGGAATATTGCGCGCATCCGGCTTTGCGCGCAGCCGGCGACAGACTTCGATACCGGGCACTTTTGGCAACATCCAGTCAAGAATGACCAAATCTGGCAGGCGTTCTGAAGCCATCATCAAGGCTTCTTCCCCATCAACCGCCACACCGACGTGATAGCCATCTTTCTCCAGATTATAGCGCAGCAAAGTTGCCAGCGCGTCTTCGTCTTCAACGACTAGCACGTAAGGGGTCATGATGATGGCTCCTGATTAGGTGATGGTGGGAGAGGAGGCATGACAGGGTCGACAGCTTTCGGGCGGTCTGTGCCAATGTCTTCACCGGTTTCGAGGAAATAAATGACTTCGGCCATATTGGTGCAGTGATCACCAATCCGCTCAATATTCTTCGCGACGAACAACAAATGCGCGCCCGGACCAATCATGCGGGGATCTTCCATCATATAGGTCAGCAACTCACGAAACAGCGAATTATAATGCTCATCCAGCTCTTCATCCTGCATCCAGACAGAAACGGCACCCGCCACTTCATGCGAGGCAAACGTATCGAGGATTTGCTTGAGTTGGGTGACGGCGATCTTGCCCATGCGCTCGACACTGCGGGTTAGGGCGATGGGGTCAAACTCCTGAATCGTCAGCGCACGTTTGGCGATATTTTTGGCCAAGTCGCCAATACGTTCCAGGTCGCCGGCAAGCTTCAAGGCAGCTACAGTCTGGCGTAAATCTCGCCCCAGTGGCTGACGCAAAGCCAGAAGACGCATGATCTTCCGCTCAATCTCGCGTTGGAGCTCGTCGATTTTCTTATCACCATCAATCACGGTGCGAGCAAGACCTGCGTCGCGGCGAGCAATGGCGGTAACCGCGTCGCTCAAAGCTTGCTCCGAATAGCCACCCATTCGGGTAAGGTCGGCACCAAGGGCTTCTAATTCTTCGGTAAAGGCGCGGACGGTATGTTCTGTCATCTCAACTTACTTTCAGGGGCACCGACATTTCGTGCCAAAGGTTTAGCCAAATCGACCAGTGATATAGTCTTGGGTGCGGCTATCGCGGGGATTGGTGAAGATTTCTTCAGTTGGCCCCGCTTCCACCAATTTGCCCATGTGGAAAAAGGCCGTGCGCTGGCTAACCCGCGCAGCTTGCGCCATCGAGTGGGTAACGATGATGATGCAGAAATTCTGCCGCAACTCATCGATCAATTCCTCAATCTTCGCAGTCGCAATCGGGTCCAAGGCCGAGCATGGCTCATCCATCAGGATGATTTCAGGATTGACCGCAATCGCGCGCGCAATCACCAAACGCTGCTGTTGACCACCAGACAGCCCCGTGCCCGGTTGATGGAGACGGTCCTTCACTTCTTCCCACAGACCAGCCTTACGCAGGCTTTGCTCAACAATCCGCTCAAGCCCTTGCTTGTCATTGGCAATGCCGTGGATGCGCGGCCCATAAGCGACATTTTCAAAAATCGTCTTCGGGAACGGATTTGGCTTTTGGAATACCATCCCGACTGAGGCGCGCAACACAACCGGATCAATCGCGCGGTCATTCACATCGCGGCCATCGACTTGGATATTGCCTGTCACTTTGCAGGAATCGATGGTGTCATTCATGCGGTTGATGCAGCGCAAGAAAGTTGATTTGCCGCAACCAGAAGGGCCGATAAAGGCCGTTACCGATGCATCCGGCACGTCCAAAGACACGTTAAACAGCGCTTGTTTGGCGCCATAGAAGACATTGACATCACGTGCACGCACTTTGGCGGTAATGCCGGGAAGAATCCCCGTTGTCTGCTGAACATGGCCGACTTGGACTTCGCCATGAGCTTCAGAGTTCGATTGAGAGAACGTAGTCATCGGTTTACCACCTGCGCTCGAACTTGCGCCGCAGGAAGATTGCGACGGCGTTCATCACTATCATAAAGAGAAGTAGGATCAGAATGGCCATGGCGGTGCGTGGCTCCCACGCACGCTCTGGACGACCTGCCCACATGAAGAGTTCAACCGGCAATACGGTTGCAGAGTCGGTCAGGCCGGTTGGCACATCGGCAATAAAGGCCACCATGCCGATCATCAGCAATGGTGCGGTTTCACCCAGAGCATGGGCCATCGCGAGGATGGAGCCCGTCATGATGCCCGGCATAGCCAAGGGAAGGACATGGTGAAAAATCGCCTGCATCTTTGACGCGCCAACGCCAAGGGCTGCTTCGCGAATAGAGGGAGGCACCGCCTTGAGGGCCGCCCGCGAGGCGATGATGATGACTGGGAGGCTCATCAAGGTCAGCACAATCCCCCCGACGATTGGGGCAGATCGTGGCATATTGAAGAAAGTCAAAAAGACCGCAAACCCCAAAAGACCAAACACAATGGACGGTACGGCCGCCAAATTATTGATGTTGACTTCAATAAAATCTGTCAGAGCATTCTTCGGCGCAAATTCTTCCAGATAGACCGCTGTTGCCACCCCAATCGGGACTGCTGTGCAGAAGGTCACCAATAGGGTCAGGATCGATCCAACGAGGGCGGAAAGAATGCCAGATAACTCGGGCTCGTTTGAGTCTGAATTGGTGAAGATTGTTGAATTGAAGGCGGGGCGAATAGCCCCTTCTTGTTGCAATTGCCGGCCAAAAGCGATGACTTCATCATTTACGGCCCGCCCATTTTGCGGCGTGGCAATCTGAACCGTCCGCCAGACATAATCAGTCGCACCTTTGGCACTGCGTGCCAACAGCACGCCTTGGGCGGCAGTTGGCGCGATGCGGGTAAGCTTGTAGGTGGCACCGCGAACCTCGACCAAAATACTTGGCTTATCATCATTGAGCTCTATGAAACCGCCATTGCCCTTTACCGCGGCACGATAGGCAGCAATTGTGGCAACATCGACCTCGATCTCACCGGTCAAATTATCGACAAGCGTCTGGGCTTGATCAGCCAAGGCTTCGGCGGCGGCCAAACCCGCCCCATTTGCGGCTTTCAGTTCTGCAACCCGCGTCTTCAAGGCGGCGACTTGGGTTTGCGCAATACTGAGACGCTGACGCTTGAGACCAAGGGCGGTTTCGAGTTCCTTGGCGGCCACAGCTAAATCTTCGCGTAAATTGGCAACGGGCTTTGCAAAAGGGGAACGGCCCCCTGACAAGGTATAAGTCCCGTCGGCAGCCTTTGCTTCCGTGAGAGGTTCTTCGCCCTCGCTGACCCGGGTATTGCCATAGGCACCCTTCAAAAATAAGTCGAGGTCGTCATTGATCGGCAAAGAGACGTCCAAGCTCTTGCCGATGAGGCTGGGGTCTTGCGCCAAAGTGCGCCCAATGGGGACGGCTGCGAGCGAAGTTACCACATCAAACAAGTCATCTATCTTCCCGTCGGCCTCGGCTGTGGGGAAACGTTGGATGAGAGCATCCTGGACCAAGCCGTAGAAGTTTCCTTGCTCGCGTATCTCTGTTGGGTTCCGATTGCCCATGGGATCGGCCTTGTCGGCGCTAACTTGCAGCGTCACATGCAGACGGTTTTCGGTCAAAGCCGGTATGGATTGAGCAATCACCGACAGCAAAAGAAGACCGCAGGCGGCAATCGCTGTCGCGACCATCGTTATCCCAAACCAACGGAAGCGGGTTTCGGCCGCATGACGCCGCTTGATTTGACGGTTCACAATATCCCGAAGCGCGGTCCGAGAAGGGGCGGCGTTGTCACTCATATTTGTCTCGATATTTCTGAACGACGCGCAGAGCGATGATGTTGAGGATCAAGGTCACGAAGAACAAAACAAAGCCCAAGGCGAAGGCTGCATGGGTTTTCGGGCTGTCATATTCTTGGTCGCCCGTCAGCAAGGTCACAATTTGAACCGTCACCGTCGTCACCATGTCTAAAGGGTTGAGCGTCAGATTAGCGTTCTGGCCTGCTGCCATGGTCACAATCATGGTCTCACCGAGCGCTTTTGACACCGCCAATAGGACAGAGCCGACAATGCCGGGCAAAGCGGCGGGGATCACAACCCGGCTGATCGTCTCAGACTTGGTCGCGCCCATTGCATAGGAGCCGTCCCGCAGGGCTTGGGGCACAGCATTGATCACATCATCCGATAATGACGAGATAAAGGGAATGATCATAATCCCCATCACAAGGCCTGCTGCCAGCGCGCTTTGTGCCGAAACGTCGAGCCCAATACTGGTCCCAATCGCGCGAATGATGGGGGCAACTGTCAGAAGGGCAAAAAACCCAAACACCACGGTCGGAATGCCCGCGAGAAGTTCCAACACGGGCTTTACCACCGCCCGCGCACGGGCACTGGCATATTCTGACAGATAAATGGCCGAGCCCAACCCCACTGGGATCGCAATTGCCATGGCAATCAGCATGATTAGCGCCGTGCCGACAAACAAAGGGACCGCTCCAAACGCGCCAGATTGGCCGATTTGATCGGCCCGAATGGCGACTTGTGGGCTCCATTGCGTGCCAAACAAAAAGTCGATTGGACTGTAATTTGAAAAGAATTTCAGCGTCTCAAAAAGCAATGACAAGACAATGCCTAATGTGGTCAGGATGGCGATTCCCGAGGCAATCATCATCGCGGCTTTAATGCAGGTCTCCACCGCATTGCGGGCACGAAAATCGCGGCCCAAATGTGAACGCGACAGGAAAAAGCCCAAAGCAGCCAGCACCAAGGCACCCAGTCCAAAGGCGATATTGAGATTGGCGGCAATCCCGCGCATGGCCTCTGCAGCCGCCAATAGGTCTGGCGTGCGCTGGCTGGGTGTACCGCCAAAGGCAATCTTGCCGGCATCGGCAAAGAAAAGGTCGAGCCGCTCTTTCGGCAGTGCAAGAACTTCCGGCGGAAGACTATGCGACAAGAGAGAGCGAATGGCCGCTGGCGCAATCAATTCATGGAGGAGCAACAGACCCAAGGCTGGGCCCACGACCCATAAAACGGCATACCAGCCATGATGCCCAGGCAAGGAGTTCAGACGACCTTGACCAGAATTGGCCATGGCCAGCGCTTTGGTCGCACCAGTTTGCCAAGCCCATGTGCCGAAAGCCAGCACAATGGCTGCCGCAATCAGGCTTACAGGCACATCTGCAAACGTATCCATGAAGAATCATTGCCCCCACCGGACAACCCGGCACCATTTCTCCCCCGCCCCATAAGGCTTTGCTGAGAAGGCAAGATTACATTTTTATGACAGTTCGATGACAGTGGCGGCGAGTTGGGGCTTATCCAGCTTGGGTCTCTGCCATTGTCCGTACAGGACCCAATTCTAGAGGCTGTGGCAGATAGACGGAAAAAGCAGTGCCCCTGCCCTGCTCACTCTCCACCACCAGACCGCCGCGATGGCGATTGACGATATGTTTGACGATGGCCAAGCCAAGACCCGTCCCACTTTTGCCCGCGGCGGTTTCTTCAACTCGGTAAAAGCGCTCAGATAAGCGTGGCAGATGTTGGCGCGCGATCCCAGGACCTGAATCCTCCACGCGTAACGTGCAATAGAGCCGATCCCGGTCGACTTCGGGGCTGGTCAGTGGCAAGCGAGACGCGCCATCCCATTCCCGCATCGCAGATTTCAAAGCAGAATCTCGGTCGAGCCAAGCCGATAAAATGATACGGACGTCAGACTGCGGACCGCCATATTTCAGAGCATTATCAATGAGGTTTGCGGCGATCTGCTGGATTTCATCCCAGTCACCAATCACCCAAAGTGGATCATCGCCCGCCTTGAACTGAATGCGCTGTTGCTTATCCGGCGGCAAGCTCTCAACGATTTCCTGTACCGCAGCTGCAAAGTCCGACCGAGCCGTAGGGGCAACATGCTCATTCAGCTCAATGCGGGACAAACTGAGCAAATCTGAGATCAAGCGACTCATCCGATCTGCTTGCAAATGCATGATCTCCAAAAACCGATCACGTGCGACCGCGTCATCCCGCGCCGGGCCCCGAAGCGTCTCGATAAAGCCAATAATCCCAGCCAAAGGCGTTCGCAGCTCGTGGCTGGCATTGGCCAAAAAGTCCGCCCGCATCCGCTCTGACATGCGGGCCTCGGTTTCATCTTGAATGGACAACATAACGAAGCGTTCTTCATCGGCCTCAAAAGCGGCAATCGAAACACGCTCATAGCGATCAACTGGCACCCGGCTCTCAATGGATAGGGTGCGGGTCACGCCAGTTTTGAAAACGTCGCTCACCGCGTCTACCAGATTTGGACGACGAATGACCGCACTGAAACGAATCTGACCCGCATCAATGGAAAAACGGTCACGTGCGGCTTGATTGGTGCCGACCAAACGACCTGCTGAATCAACGATCAAGACCGGGTTGGGCGTCGCCTCTATCGCTGCGCGGGCAAAACGCACAGCATCGCGTACCAAAGACGCCGCGTCGTCCCTCCCTCGCTCGGCTTCGTCCACTGCGGATTTGCGGGACATATTTTGTCCAACCGGGTTTTGGGAAGCGACAAGGCTATTGGTCGCGTCAGCGCCCAGCCACCATCCAATCAACAAGGACATCCCAGCCCCAATTGCACCAGCCACCGTAACGGTGACATTCTGCGTCAAGCCGTAAATGAGCGCACAAGTCACAAACAACACCCCCAAAATCGCAGCGATTGCGGGCCAGTTCGGGGCGGACGAATTGGGTGTAGTATCGGACATATGGGCTTTTGGGATCCTGTGCGCGTTGACGCCTAAAAGGCTGACATGCAGCTATGTCCGTAGGATGACAGTATTTTGACGGTTTTGCCAACCATTCTGGAAGAAGCAGACTGAATTGAAGTGGCATGGACACTGGTCGCCAATGGTGGGAAGTTGAGGGGCTGAATCAAGGATCACACCCAAGGAGAGGCAATCCCATGTTCGCACGACTGGCACTCAGCTTTTGTTTCGCACTAGGCCTGTTCGGATCGGTTTCGGCGGCTTCGCCTGCCGAAAAGCAAAATGCGATTGAGCTTGGCCGTACCTTGGCCAAAACCCATTGCGCCGCCTGCCATGCCATCGGCACGCGCGGGGTGAGCCCAAACCCGCAAGCCCCTCGTTTTAGAAACATCGGTGAACGCTATCCAATTGATAATTTAGCAGAAGCCTTTAGCGAAGGGATTTTGGTTGGCCATGGACCTATGCCAGAGTTTCAGTTTGAGCCCGATCAGATCGATGGTCTGATTGCTTATCTCAAAAGCGTTCAGAGCCCAGCCAAAAAGGGAAAGAAGCGCGCACCAAAATGAGTTGCCCGCACCCCCTTGTGTTGCTCAAAGGCCACACCTAACTGAAGGGGCAACGATCCTTGTTCCAAGGTCACCCCTGTACTTAACGCTAGGCTTTGCCACCATGAACTTAGATAAATTCACCGAACGCGCCCGCGCCATTGTTCAAGCCGGACAAATGGAAGCCATCAAGCGCAAACACCAATATTTCACGCCTGAGCATTTGCTCAAAGCATTGCTCGATGATGACAAACAATTGGCCGCAGGCCTAATTCGTTCCGCTGGTGGACGGCCAGATGAAGCCAAGCTTGCAACCGATGTAGCTGTGGCTGGTCTTCCCGTTGTCGAAGGCGGCGACGACAAAATCTATATGCCACCTGAAACCGCGCGCATTCTGCAAGGCGCAGAAGATGCCGCCAGCAAGGCGGGCGATAGCTTTGTTGCTGCCGAGTGGCTTTTGTTGGCCATCTCGACAGCACGCACGACGAAGGCAGCTGAAGCTCTCAAAGCGGCGGGAGTAACCCCAACATCCCTCAATTCGGCGATCGGGATGATGCGCAGCGGTCGCAAGGCTGACACCGCCAATGCAGACGACAATTATGAAGCGCTCAAGAAATATGCCCGCGACCTCACCCAAGCCGCGCGCGACGGAAAGCTCGACCCCGTGATCGGCCGCGACGATGAGATCCGCCGTTGCGTGCAAGTTTTGTCACGACGCACGAAAAACAATCCGGTGGTGATTGGGGAGCCAGGCGTTGGCAAAACCGCGATTGCTGAAGGTCTCGCCCTTCGGATGGTCAATGGGGATGTGCCAGAGAGCCTCAAGAATAAGAAACTCATGAGCTTGGATATGGGTGCCCTGATTGCGGGAGCTAAATTCCGCGGTGAGTTTGAAGAGCGCTTGAAGGCGGTTCTTAGCGAGGTGGAAGCTGCTGACGGGGGCATTGTGCTCTTCATCGATGAAATGCACACCCTTGTCGGTGCCGGGAAATCGGAAGGTTCCATGGATGCCTCCAATCTTTTAAAGCCCGCGCTGTCGCGTGGCCAATTGCGCTGCATTGGGGCCACCACACTCGATGAATATCGCAAGCATGTGGAGAAAGACCCTGCCCTTGCGCGGCGGTTCCAGCCCGTCTTTGTGGATGAACCCAGTGTTGAAGATACGATTTCAATCCTGCGTGGATTGAAGGAAAAGTACGAGGTCCATCATGGTGTTCGCATTTCTGATGCTGCCATTGTGGCCGCGGCAACTTTGTCAAAACGCTATATCGCAGACCGTTTCTTGCCAGACAAAGCTATTGATTTGATGGATGAGGCTTCCGCCCGCTTGCGCATGCAAGTCGATAGCAAGCCAGAGGAATTGGACGAAATCGACCGCAGGCTGATGCAATTGCGGATCGAAGCCTCTGCGCTCGGCAAAGAAAAGGACCCTGCCTCGATCGAACGCTTAGAACGGCTGGAAGACGAGATCGACACGTTGCAGGCTAAGTCCGACGACATGACCGAAACTTGGCGTCTTGAAAAGGCTAAACTGGCTGATGCGACTAAGCTGAAAGAGGAGTTGGAGAAGCTTAATCTCGAACTCGCCGAAGCCACGCGTCGCGGTGATTATGCTAAGGCAGGTGAGTTGCAATATGGCACCATCCCCAATCTGGAAAAGGCCTTGAAAGAAGCTGAAACCAGCGGCGAAAGCATGGTGCATGAAGTGGTTGATGCTGAGCAGATCGCTGCAGTTGTCGCCCGCTGGACGGGCGTGCCGGTCGAGCGCATGCTGGAAGGCGAGCGCGAAAAACTATTGGCGATGGAAGATACTTTGCGCGCCCGCGTCGTTGGCCAAGAAGAGGCACTGGAAGCGGTTTCTGACGCCGTGCGCCGGTCTCGTGCTGGCTTACAAGATCCCAACAAGCCTATCGGCTCTTTCCTATTCTTGGGCCCTACTGGCGTGGGCAAAACAGAGCTCACCAAAGCTTTGGCAGAATTCCTGTTTGATGACGATAGCGCGGTCACCCGTATCGATATGTCCGAATACATGGAAAAGCACTCGGTCAGTCGCCTGATCGGTGCCCCTCCAGGCTATGTCGGCTATGATGAGGGGGGAGCCTTGACCGAGGCTGTGCGGCGTAGACCCTATCAAGTCGTGCTGTTCGATGAAGTCGAAAAGGCCCATCCCGACGTGTTCAACGTGCTGTTGCAAGTACTTGATGATGGCCGCCTTACCGATGGCCAAGGCCGAACGGTGGACTTTAAGAACGTCATCCTCGTCATGACGTCCAATCTGGGCAGCCAATATTTGGCTGAGCAGAATGATGGCGAAGATGTTGAGGTGGTACGACCCATGGTGATGGAGGCTGTGCGGGGTAATTTCCGGCCCGAATTCATCAACCGTATTGACGAAATCATCCTGTTCCGACGTTTGGGACGGGCGGAAATGGACCGGATTGTTCCCATCCAATTGCGCCGTTTGGAGGCTCTATTGGCCTCACGCGATATCAAAATCGCTTTGGATGATGCGGCAAAAACTTGGTTGGCCGATAAGGGGTATGAACCTGCCTATGGGGCCCGCCCGCTTAAGCGGGTGATCCAAAAGGATGTGCAGGACCCGCTGGCCCGCCTCATTTTGTCCGGCGCGATCAAGGATGGCGAAACCGTGCAGGTGACAGCTTTGCCCGGTAGCGACGAATTGAGCTTTAATGGCTTTACGGGTCAGAGCGACAGCCCACCAAAGGGCATTATCGTCAACTAATAGGTTGAAAAATATCGGTTCGGGTCAGCTAACGGCCCGAACCGGACTCATGCCAAAGGGCGGTTCTGGCGCACGCGGGCTCTGGGTTGCGCCCCAGCGCCAGCCCGCTTCCGCGAAGGCCAAAGCAGCAATTTTCGTGGTCTCGGTCATGTCAGGCCCAGGCTCAAAACCAGCGAGCCAACGCAGGGCCGCCACAAGCGCATCTTCATCATGAGCTTGAGCCGCCGCCAAAGCATTCAAGAGGGTTCGTTCATCTGGCGACGGCTCAAGACTGCCCAATTCACCCAGACGCAATTTCCGACCCGACAAAAGTAAGAGATTGGCCAGTTTCCGCATGGCCGCCCGCGCCGTCTCTACCCGCTCTGCCGTCACCGGACAGCGGAAAACCGAAGGTCCTGCCGCACGGCGCATGGCATGGAGCGCGAGTTGCGCACCAGCTTCAAGACCATGGATCGGCTGTGAATGGGGCATGGCGTCACTATATGCGAATTATTCTCAAATACAAGCGAAAATGGGATCAAGGGCGCGACTAATTTGCGTCTTCTTGCGCGGGGCCGTGCCCCCCCTTCCAACCCAAATCTAAGAGGAAAAATTAAGGGCATTGCAACCTTTTTAGGCGATCCTAAGCGCTTAAAAACGCTCACAAAATTGGAATTTAGTGTGGCTAGGTAAGGACGGCAAAAGGTGGCAATCAATGCCAATGTCATTAGTCTGTTGAATTCAGGCGGGTTTTCGAACTCGTCTGTGCAAACTCTTGACTTATCGTCTTTGGTAAACACCGGCACCCCCAGCGTCCGCTCAGGGCCACCAACCCAGCGTGAAATCGCCCGCATGGCCCCGTGGGACTCTCGCAGCAGGCCGCCAACCTTGTCGCAATTGGCAACCGAAGCGCTACGGTCTACCCGATTGGTGAATACAAATTTGGGTACAGGGGCTGGATCAGCAGTCACCGATCCAAATGATCGAGACCTTTTCATCATCCATAATGGTGTCCAAAAACTTCAGGCATTGGCCGACGCCGCCGCCAAAGACGGGGTAAGCGCAGATACAAGGAAGCGCCTGCAGGATCGTTTGAACAAGGGCATTGAAGAGCTCAACAAGCATATTGCCGCGACAACGCTTGAAGGGGCATTTCTCATCGGCGGTCGACGTCTTTCGCGCCATGAAAGCGAAGGCATCCCAAGAGGGCTTTTGCAATATGATACCAAGCCCTTGGTCAATGGTGATTTGACTTCTATCCCGCAGGGTTTTTTAGGGGATCGCCGCTTTACGCTGAAAGTGACCAAAGCCGGGGTCACAACGAATTTCGACATCAATCTTGCCGAAATGGGCTCAACCGAGCGCAACATCGGCAATGTGTCCAATTTCATCAATAACAAGCTTGAGGCGGCTGGTTTTGAAAGCCGCTTTTCACGTGTTGAAACCACCATCCCTGCTGCCACAAAGGGCGGCACGCCAACCATTCAACAGCGCATGCGGATTACAACCACGTCGCTGGAAACACTTTCGTTTGAGGCTTCGACCGGCGATGCCAAGCCTGCGCTCTATGTTGCGGGTGGTAAAACGATTGATAGTGCCACTCAAAGTGTGGTGAGCAAATTGACCGGACTTGAAGGCACCGATGAGCTTGCGTCCTTCACATCCGACATATCTGCCGTTAAGGGCTCAACCGTCG
>NZ_JADCBK010000001.1 GCF_020253525.1 Aquidulcibacter sp. | reverse complement strand
GCGACCTTTGACGCGCGTATCACCAGCGTCAATCGGTTTGGCGTATTTGTTCGGCTGGAAGAGACCGGTGGTGATGGGCTGGTGCCTGTCATGCGGTTAGGCAGTGAATATTTCCATCATGATGAAGCTGGCCATGCCCTAATTGGCTCAGAAACAGGCGACCGCTGGGAATTAGGGGCAAAGGTGCGGGTGCGCCTGTTAGAAGCAACCCCTGTCTCCGGCGGGCTTTTATTTGATATTGTAAGTCAACCGAAAGTCGGGCCCGTTCCGGGCCGGCGCGCGCTTCGAGGCCCTGCCCGCGGCACCACACCCCTGCGCAAGCCCGGCGGCCCACCGCGTGGTGTAACCCGGCGCAAGCGCTAGAGATTAGCTAGACTTGGCCTCTTTCGGTTCGCCCATTTTCACCAAGAACGCGCCGATATAATAGAGCAAAATCAGAGGAATGGCCAAAGAGAACTGGCTGATGACATCCGGTGGGGTCACAATGGCTGCCACCACGAAAATCCCAAAGATCGCATAGCGGCCATTTTCCAGCCACGTCTGTCCATCGACAATGCCTGCCCGGCCGAGCAAAAGCTGGACCACCGGCAATTGAAAACAAGCGCCGAACCCAAGGATCAAAGTGGTGATTGTTCCGACATATTCGGAAATCTTGCCCTGATACACGACACCCACACCGCCCGTCGCGGGGGCAAGTTCTTGGCGCAAAGAAAACTGCATCACCATCGGCATCACGACGAAGTAAGCCATGGCAGCCCCTAAGGTGAACAACACCGGTGCCATAATCAGAAAAGGCGTAAAGGCGCGCTTCTCGTGGCTATAGAGGCCGGGGGCAACAAAACGATAGAGCTGAAAAGCAATCATCGGAAAGGCAAGACAAAAGCCGCCAAACATCGCAACTTTGATTTGGGTAATGAAGGCCTCGAGCGGCGCGGTATAAATCAAGCCCATGCCTGACTTCAGCGCGTCTGCCCCCTTAACCGCGATCACGGCATTCTCATAGGGCAAGAGCAACCAGGCCAACAAAACATGCCAAATGGCGAAGCAAATGAAAAATCCCACAGCGATGGAGGCCACACTCCAAATCAGCCGATCGCGCAATTCCACCAAATGCTCCATCAAGGGCGCACGTGTGGCCTCAATCGCCGCTTCATCGGGGGAAAGCGGCGGATCGTCCGAATTTTGGTGGGGGATCAAATCGCTCACGCCACTTCGGCTCCAGCTGTCTTGGTCGGCCGTGGTGCACGGGGCCGCTTAGGCTTGGCAGCCACTTCGGCTTCGGGAACGACGTCAGCTGCGGCACTTGTTTCAGCCTTGGGCTTGCGCGTCCGCTTTGGCTTAGCCTCAGGTGCCGCTTCGACGGCGGGCGGCAGCGCTTCCATCACGGGGGCTTGTTCGGTCACATGGTGATGATGGTCGGACCCATAGGGCGTGATGGGCGCATAGGGATCGATGCCAGTCTCGAACGGCTTGGTCAGCTCGTCACGAATATCTTGTATCGGGTTATTGTTGCGCAGCGCTTCGACTTCCTTACGCAACTCATCCAATTCGGCTTGTCGGGCCATTTCATCAAAATTAGCCCGAAAGTCAGCCGCCATGCCGCGCAGTCGCGCAGTCCATTGGCCAGCTTTGCGCATCAAGACTGGTAACTCCTTCGGCCCAACCACCATTAAGGCGATGATACCAATGACGACCAGCTCCTGAAAGCCGATGGAATCAAACATGCGTGAGGACTCCTGACCTCAAAATTGTAGAGGTCGAAGACCGAATTACGCTTCGGTCTTTGACTTTGCCGTAGGGCTCACGTCAATCGTATTGCTATCATTGACTTTGGCTGCTTCAGAAGCTGCAGCAGTTGGTTCGTCGGCCAAGCCCTTGCGGAAGCCTTTGATGCCTTCTGCGGCGTCTTTCATGATGGAGGACAGTTTACCGCGCCCACCAAAGACCAGCAATGCCACGGCTGCAACGACCAACCAGTGCATCAGACTCATACTGCCCATTTTATTCTCCGTTCCGTTGATCGGCCCTAACCACAAGGCTGCTCAGATGCACATAATCTACCAAGGACCCGCTTGCCAGTCACTTCCTGCAAGCGCTCAGGCAATCGTGATAGCGAAGAGAGATTACTAGACGCCTATCAAAGCGTAAGTTTCCTCAGGGTTCAAAGAAGTCTTGTGTGAAAGCGATGTCATCGCCATCCATTGCCTCATAGCTGCTATCATCGTCGCCATCTTGGGCAGAAATGGGGCGGGGCACTTCAAAATCAGGCGGCAAACGGGCATCCAGCAGCCCTTGTGCCTGCAGATCAGCCTTGCCGGGTAAATCCTCAAGGCTGGCGAGATTGAAATGGGCCAGGAATTCGCGCGTGGTGCGATAAGTCAGTGGCTTGCCGGGGGATTGACGCCGCGCCCCTGCCCGCACCCAACCAATCTCCATCAGAAGGTCCAAGGTGCCGCGCCCGACCCCCACCCCGCGCACTTCTTCAATGTCAGAGCGGGTACAGGGTTGATGGTAAGCAATAATGGCCAAGGTCTCGAGAGCCGCTTTTGACAATTTACGTGGCTCTTCACGCCGCTCTTCCATCAAGAAAGCCAAATCAGGGGCGGTTTGAAATCGCCAGCCCCCGGCCACTTCAACCAGGACGACACCGCGGCCAACATAGCGCCGCTTCAGGCGCGCCAAGGCCCCGCCCACATCGGCCCCCTCGGGCAGACGCGCGGCAATCGCAGAGGCGCGCACTGGCTCTGCGCTGGCAAACAACAAGGCCTCAACCATGCGGTCAACATCGGGTGCTGGATCGACCGACAAATCGGCCCGGTCCACCAAATCCAGTTCAGGTTTAGCCCGCGCCAAACTGCGCACAGCCGCAGCAATTGCCTCTGGGGAGGTGCGGTCGTCGACGCTTTTGTCTTCGGGTTCTGTCACACCAAAGTCTCCGGCCCAGCCTTCACATAAAGCGGCGCATAATGTTCCAATTGCCGCACGGCAAGCTTGCCCTGTTTGGCCAGTTCCAAACTGGCTGCCAAGAGGCTGGCATAGCGGGATGCTGCACTGGGCGGCTCTTTGGCAAAACTGGTCTCTGGTGGCGCAAACTCACCCAGTGCCTGCCAGTCTTTGGCGCGCGGCATCAAACGCTCAAGCCGTTTGCGCGCCTCATCGAGAGAATAGACCGGCCACGCTTTCACTTCATGCTTTGGCTCTACCCCACGCACGCGCTGGTCGGCATAGGCGCGGAGCAGATCGAGGATGGTTGCCTCCCACAGGGGGATTTCGGTCACTGCGGTTTCTTCAGGCGCACCACGGGTAAAGAAGTCCAAATCCTGTTGCGGGCGCTGATAGAGGGCCTCGGCTGAAGCGCGCATCGCATCAAGACGGGCCAGACGCCAAGCCAAATGCGCCGCGATGTCTTCAACGGGCTCTTCCCCCGCAGGGCGTTCTTTGCGCGGCAGCAAGAGGCGAGACTTCAAATAGGCCAGCCACGACGCCATGACCAAATAGTCTGCGGCCAAATCAATCCGGGCAGAGCGGGCGGCCGCAACGAATTCCAAATATTGCTCAGCCAGCTTCAAGATCGATAAGCGACGCAAATCTACTTTCTGATCACGGGCTAGGCGCAACAAAACATGTAGCGGGCCTTCATAGCCATCCAGCTCGACACTAAAGGCAATGTCGCTTTCACCCACCCCGCGCAGGGCGGCTTCCAAGACGTCGTCACTGGCCATCTAAGCCCACGCCTTTCGGGTCGGATCGGGCGAGATAGAGAGGGTCATGGCCTTCTCCCAGCCCGTCAATTCGGTAAAGCGCGCCCAGAGCTGATCGGGGTCGAGGGCGACTGCAGGCTTTGGCGCATAAGCCTCCGCCCGATTTGCCCGGTCTAAACTGGCACCGGCCAAGGGCGGGCAATGCTGCAGGAAGGCGTCCCGCTCTTCCAGCGTGCCATGGCAGCGCATGGCGATATCAATGCCGGCCTCAAACACGCGGGCCGCCTTAACTTCATCGGGTTGATCAAGGGCTTTCATGGTCAAATCGTCGGTCATCAATAGACCGTCGAACCCCATGGCGTCGCGGATCCAATGTTGAACGACGCGGGCGGACTGGCTGGCTGGGGCAACAGGGTCGATGGCTTCAAATACGACATGGCCAATCATGCCCATGGGGGCTGATTGATTAGCCCGAAATGGCAACAAATCCTGTTCCAACACATCTTTCGAGGCCGCAATCCGGGGCAAAGCCTCGTGGCTATCTAGCGCGGCTCGCCCCTGACCCGGCATATGTTTCAAAACCCCAGCAACACCAGCAGATTGGAGGCCAGCCAGCCCAACCTGACCCAGCTCAGCGACGCAGTGTGGGTCTGCCGACACAGCCCGGTCACCAATGGCGTGGCTTGCCCCTTCCAAGCGCAGATCTAGACAGGGCGCACAATTGGCATCAATCCCAACATCGCGCAGCATTTGGCCCATAATCTGATGTTGCAGCGCGCAAGCCTCCCGCGCGTGCGCAGGATTGTCCTGCCAGAGCTTGCCATAAAAGGATAAGGCAGGAAGTCGTGGCCAAATCGGCGGGGCCAAGCGTTGTACCCGCCCGCCTTCTTGGTCGATGAAGATCAAGCAAGCCCGCCCAACGCTGTCACGCAGGTCCTCGCACAGGGCACGAATTTGGGCGGGGGTCTCACAGGACCGACCGAACAAGATAAATGCCCAAGGATCGCGTGCGGCGAATAACCGCCGCTCCTGCAACGTCAGGACGGGTCCTGCCACATCAATGACGCAGGCGACTGCCATGCTAAGGTCGCCAGCCCCTCATATTAGCGCGAGGCTGGAATGCACTGGGCACCCGCACTGCGCGCCTTACCGCAGAATACTTCGACTTCTGAGCGGGACTCAAAGCCCGTGGCGCGGATGCGATACCACGTCCCTTTCGCGCCGAGGTCTGCTGCAACGATCGAAACAGGGCCCGACAGGCCAGAAGCCCGGAAGCGCGCCAAAGCTGTATCGGCGGAGGCTTTGTCCTTAAACGACCCCAATTGAGCCGCAAAACCCGTTCCCGCTGCAGGTGCAGGCTCAACCTTTGGCGCGGCTGGCGCACTGGCTTTAGCGGGCGCAGGCGCTGCAGACTTGGTTACAACTGGCGTGGTCTTGGTTGCTGCCGGAGCTGCTGCCGGTTTGGTGGCAGGTGCGGTAGCCGCAGGCTTAGGTGCCGGTGTTGCAGCCGCGACTTGTTTAGGCGGCGCAGTCTTGGCAGGGGCCGCAGCAGGGGCTGGCGCGGGCGCGACTGCAGCTGGGGCTGCGCTGCCATCGGTCAACATGGGCGCTTCAACTGGGCTTGCCGGCTGAACGTCGAGTGCGGGAGCGGAAGCACCGCTTGCAGCATCAAAGACGCCCTTATCGAGATCAGAGCCGACGACTGGAGCGGTCGCCGCTGCATCCCCTGGTGCTTTGAAGGAGCCCGTGTCGGCCGCCACTTGTGGGGTTTCGGATGGTTCGCGATTTGACGAATAGACCTGCCAGAAGACAACGCCGATCAAGGCCAAAACGGCCACAATGCCAACAATGATCAGCGGGCCACGACTGCGATCTTCTTCTTCTTCGCGCGCATCAAAGGTCAAGAACCCATCGTCTTGATCATCAGTGTCGTAATCGTCAAAGGAATCACGATCCCGGTTGGCCATGCGAATCTACTCCAGACATAAAAGAAAGTTTCTTGTAACTCTCAATTAAGTCGGCGCCAGCCCCTTGTTACAAGGTGCGATCAAGATTGAAGAGCCGACGATGCTCATCAATTGCAAAATCATCAGTCATTCCAGCGATGTAGTCACAAATCAAGCGTGCTGCCTTCGTGGAATCTTTGCTGTGGAGATGCAACCAATCTGGCGGCAAAGTATCGGGTTCGGCCAGAAAAACGTCGAATAATTCCCGAACGATTCGCCGAGCTTGGCTTCGCGAGCGATTCATCCGCCAATGGCGATACATTTTTGCGTAGAGGAATTCGCGAAGCGTTGCGGCTTTTGCAATCATCTCGTCAGAAAAGCCTACCAAAGCCTGTGGTAAGGCACGCACTTCGTCCACCGACTGCGGGTTGTAGATCGCAATGCGTCTTTGGCTTTCAACAACAAGATCAGTCACCCATATGCCAATCAAGCGGCGGATAACTTCCCCCCGCATCCGACCGAGGTCCAGATTGGGAAAGTCGCGGGCGGCCTCGTCATAGACTTCACGCACCAAGGGCACGCTGTCACACAATTCTGCGTCGGTAAAAATGCCGCCACTCAAGGCATCGTCAATATCGTGATTATTATAGGCGATGTCATCGGCAACCGCAGCAACTTGGGCTTCTGCGGAGGCAAAAGTCGTGAGCCCCATGTCAAATTCAGCATTTAGATTTTGCCAAACCGGGGCCAAGCTCTCCAGCGTCACCCCCTTGGCCAGCATCGGACCATTGTGTTTAACCGTGCCTTCCAAGGTCTCCCACGTTAGATTCAAGCCATCGAAACCGGGGTAGCGGCGTTCAAGGCGCGTCAATACACGCAAGGTCTGCGCATTATGGTCGAACCCGCCCCAAGGCTTCATGCAATCATCAAGCGCATGCTCGCCCGTATGACCAAAGGGCGGATGTCCCAAATCATGGGCTAAGGCGCAGGCTTCGGCCAGATCTTCGTTAAGTCCAAGGCGGCGCGATACCGAACGGGCAATTTGGGCCACTTCCAAGGAATGGGTCAGACGGGTGCGAAAGTGATCGCCCTCATGGGCAACAAAAACTTGGGTCTTCCCTTTCAGGCGCCGGAAAGCTGTAGAATGAATGATCCGGTCGCGATCACGCTCAAAGGGAGAGCGTGTTTGGCTTTCTGGCTCTGACCAGCGTCTGCCGCGACTCTTGGCGGGATCTGCGGCGAAAGGCGCTGGGCGCGGTTGGACAGGCATCAGGGTCTTCCTCAAAACAAGTTTCTACCCCATATAGGGATAAAGTTGACGGAAAAGAAAACAGCTTGGCGTTCAGGCTGCCTTTTCGCGCCCTTAAATGAAGATAGGCTTACACGCATGCAGTCAGGTTTTTCTGTTTCAGATGCCGCAGCGGCGAAAATTGAACATCTCATTGCCACCGAGCCCGGCGCGAACTTGTTTCGTGTCGCCGTCAATGGTGGGGGCTGCTCGGGCTTTCAATATGAATTTGGCTTTGCCGAGCAGGCGGGCGAGGATGATGTCATTATTGAAAAGGGCGCAGCCAAAGTCGCCGTCGATCAAGTCTCTCTCCCCTTTCTAGAGGGTGCAGAAATTGACTGGGTCGATGATCTGATCGGCTCGTCCTTTAAAATCCGCAATCCGAATGCGAAATCCTCTTGCGGTTGTGGGATTAGCTTTTCTGTCTAATAGGCAGCTTGCCCTAAAGGCGCATTTGGCCGTAGTCTGGCAAAAAATACCAGCTCAGGAAAAAAATCATGAATGTTGAAGCCGCTGTGAAGCAACGCAAATCTGTGCGCGCCTTTAAGCCAGATCCCGTGCCCTTAGAGGAAGTTCGCGCGCTGTTAGATATCGCCCGCTCTGCGCCTTCCGGCGGCAATCTACAGCCTTGGAAAATGATCGTTGTCACCGGGCAGGAGCGCGATGCCGTTGTGGCATTGGCACAAAAGGCGCTGAATGAGAATCCCCGCGGTGAAGCCGGTGAATTCCCCATCTATCCTGCCGAAGTCAAAGAACCCCATCGTTCCCGCCGCTACAAGGTTGGGGAAGATATGTACCAAATCCTTGGCATTCCCCGCGAAGACAAGCTTGGGCGATTGGGCCAGATGTCGCGCAATTATCAGTTTTTTGGTGCACCTGTTGGCATCTTCTTTGTGATTGATCGTTCCATGGGCCATGGCCAATGGGCCCATATGGGCATGCTGATGCAGACGATCTGCTTGGTCGCTGAAGAGCGCGGGCTGGCCACCTGCATGCAAGAGGCTTGGGGCATGGTGCGGCAAAGCCTCGCAACCCATTTTGGCTTGCCGGACAATGAAGTCATCTATTGCGGTTTAGCGCTGGGCTATGAAGACAAGGACGCGCCGATCAATCAATTGCGGACCGAGCGCGCACCTCTCGATGAAATTGCCCAATTCAAAGGCTTCTAAAAGCCGGCATCAGAAAATTAGCTGCCGCTGAAAACAGCGCCACCCTTATCGGTCGTGGCTTTCAAGGAATCCTGAAAACCACGGGAAATGCGACGCCACTCGTCTGCCGTGCGGCAGGTGCGTGTTGATTTAAGGCGTGTTCCCAAAATCGCCTCTTGCTTGCAAACCATGCGGGCACCGCGACGCTTTGGTTTGGCGGCGGGTGCTTGGGCTTGGGTTGTTTCAGGTGTGTTGGTGGCCGTTGTGGACGGTTGGCTTGTTGCTGCAGGTGCAGGTTGAGCGGCTTCCTGGGCCATAGCTGCCCCAGCACACACCAAGCCGCCAGCAATCGCGATGAGACCAGCAACCAAATAAGCAGGTCTGCGAGGGGAAGAAGAGCGGCGTGTCATGGGGAACCTCGTCGGGGCTGTTAAACTTTTCGAATTCCACTAAACCCTAACTTGGGTTTAGAGCTTCAAGGATCGGACTAATGCGCATCGCGACTTTTAATGTCAACTCTGTCAACGCGCGTCTGCCAAACCTCTTGGAATGGCTTAAGGAGGCCAGTCCGGATGTTGTTTGTATTCAAGAAATCAAGTGCGAAGAACCCAAGTTCCCGCGTGAGGCTTTGGAGGACGCAGGTTACAATTGCTTCATTTCCGGCCAAAAAAGCTATAATGGCGTGGCGATATTGACCCGATTGCCTGCAGAAGTGGCACAAAACCGCCTGCCGGGCGAGGAAGAGGACCTGCAAGCCCGCTATCTGGAAGTGGAAGTCGCAACGCCCAATGGGGCGGTGCGGATCGCCAATCTGTATTGCCCTAATGGCAATCCACTCGGCACCGAGAAATTCGACTACAAGCTACGCTGGATGGCCCGCCTTCAGGATCATGTTAAAGGCCTTCTGGCCCTTGAAGAACCCTTAGTCCTTGCAGGTGATTGGAACATCATCCCCCGGCCAGGTGATTGTTATGATCCGGGGGCTTGGATGGGCGACGCTTTGTTTCAACCCGAAAGCCGTGCCGCTTGGCGACGGCTGTTAAATCTGGGCCTGACAGACGCCTTCATGGCAGTGAATGGGGCCGAACATGCTTATACCTTCTGGGACTATCAAGCAGGGGCTTGGCCCAAGGATCATGGCATCCGCATCGACCATTTCGCCATCAGCCCACAGGCGGCAGATCGACTGAAAGAGGTCAAAATCTGGCGTATGGTGCGGGCACGGGAAAAGGCGTCAGACCATGTTCCCGTAACCGCAGACTTCGACTTTTAAGACGATAGGTCTTTAGATGTCCGACTTCGGCGGGGGTAAGTCGCCCCGGCTTTGGTGCCACGCATAGGCCCCAATACAGATAAAGCCGAGATTGAGGAAGCCCGTGACCATCCCATAGAACAAGGTGTAAAACGCCCAACCGGCGGTCGCAAACTCCTCCAAATTCGCAGGCAGGCCTGAGCCAATTCGGGTCCCCAGCGCCGAGGCGCCGATCGTGGCAAGGCTTTGCACGATGATGCCCAGAATAATCACAACCACCAACCACAAGGCATAGGCCCCCACATAGCGCCAGAATTTGCCCTTGGTTTGTTCAAAAGATTCTTTCAGGCCTAGCGTGCCAGTCACCACCCCCATGACGCCAAACTGACTTAAGCGCATGCCAAACCAAAACAGGGCACCGATGGAGGCAAGGGCGGCGAGGCTGCCGAGAGCGCCTTGAACACCGGCCAAGAGGGTTGAAATCATCACAAGAAGTGCACTGGTGACCATGATGATGAGAATAAGGGCCACCGTCGCGATCAGATAGCGCACTTCAATCGGGCCAGCTTGCAGCCCCCAAAAGCCTTCCTCGCGGTCGTGCAGGGTCTTTCGCAAGGCCATCCCGGCCAAGAAGGCGCTCAAGATGGCGCTGGTCACATAGGAAAAAATCAAAGCCGGCATAGCAGGTCCCAGAATGGCCTGTATTTCATCCATTTGAGGCATGGTTTCGGTTTGCGCCAGCACAAGATAGCGCTGCATCGCCTCGCCCGCATCGGTAGCCGCAACCAGCAACAGGTTAATTGCCATTACCCCGGCAGAAAGCATGGCATAACGCATCACGAATTGAGGCTGGCGCTTGGTCAATTCAAGTAGAGAGAAAGCCGCTTCAGAAGGGGAGAAAGTCTTAGACATTGAAATTCCTCAAAATGGGTACGCGGGCCAAACAGCCCTTGGCGTCCCCTGCTCATGCGCTTTTTCCTTCGGCTATATCCTTTTGGCGTGCAAGAGGGGTAATCAAACAAGCTTGATCGCGCTAAACACCCAAAAGGGCGCAAAGAATGACAGTAGCGGGGTGTGGCGACTGAGCCCGCCCCCTCCCCTCGAGGCCAAGGCTGCGCTATTTGAAGCGGCATGACCCATGTAAAACCTATCCACATTATTGGCGGCGGCCTCGCCGGAAGCGAAGCGGCTTGGCAGATCAGCCGGGCGGGTGTTCCTGTCATTCTCCACGAAATGCGCCCTGTTCGGAAAACCGACGCGCACCAAACCGATGGTTTGGCAGAGCTTGTGTGTTCAAATTCATTCCGTTCTGATGATTGGGAGTTCAATGCAGTTGGGTTGATCCATGCGGAAATGCGGCGCGCAGGCTCGCTGATCATGGCGTGCGCGGATGCGCACAAAGTCCCAGCTGGCTCTGCCTTAGCCGTAGACCGCGATGGCTTCTCGGCAGCTGTGACCCAAGCACTAACGCAAGAACCTTTGATCACCCTAGTACGCGAAGAAGTGACTGAGCTGCCGCCGGAATCCTGGGGCAGCACCATTATCGCCACCGGCCCCTTAACCTCGGACCTTTTGGCCCAAGCGGTTCAATCGGTGACGGGAGAGGATGAGTTGGCTTTTTTCGATGCCATCGCGCCCATCGTGCACCGCGAGAGCATCAATTTTGACATTGCTTGGTTCCAAAGCCGCTGGGACAAAGTGGGCCCCGAGGGCGATGGGGCGGACTATATCAATTGTCCGATGAACAAAGAGGAATATGAAGCCTTCATCGATGCCTTATTGGCGGGCGAAAAGACCAGTTTCAAAGAGTGGGAAAACACACCCTATTTCGAAGGCTGCTTGCCGATCGAAGTGATGGCCGAACGCGGCCGCGAAACCTTGCGCTTTGGCCCGATGAAACCGGTCGGTCTTGTCGATCCTCGCACCGGCAAAAGGCCTTGGGCCGTGGTCCAACTGCGCCAAGACAATGCGTTAGGCACATTGTTCAATATGGTCGGCTTTCAAACCAAGTTGAAACATGGGGCCCAGACCGAAGTCATCCGTTTGATCCCCGGCCTTGAACAGGCCCAATTTGCCCGCTTGGGTGGCATTCATCGCAATACATTTCTCAATTCGCCCAAATTGTTAGATGCAAGCCTGCGTCTGAAATCGCGCCCCGATATTCGATTTGCCGGGCAGATTACAGGCTGTGAAGGCTATGTCGAAAGTGCGGCTATTGGCCTCCTCGCGGGCCGTTTTGCCCGGGCGGAGCGTTTGGGCCGCGAACCTCATTTGCCCCCGATAACAACCGCTTTGGGCGCGCTGCTGAACCATGTCACGGGGGGGCATGTCGACGGCGGCAAAGGCAGCTTCCAGCCCATGAATGTCAATTTCGGACTGTTTCCGGAATTGAGTGAAGATGCAGGTGGGAAAGGGAAAGAACGAGGGCGCCTGCGCAAAAAGGCGCTGGCGGTTCGCGCCTTGAGCGACCTTGAAGCCTGGCTTGGCCCAAGCGAGAAAGAACAAGCCGCTTGACCATTCTGATCTGGATTGTGCGTCTGGCCTTGGGATTGATCGGGCTTGCGACCTTGGGCCTATGCGCCCTGGCGCTTGCCGCCCCTTTCCATTGGATCTTGGCCTTGTTTGGCGCATGGGATCGGCTGATTATGGTCTTCGGCTTGGTGGGCTTGGCTGCCTTTTGGCTCGGCAAATGGCGCGTCATGACCTTGGTGCAGGCCTTTGCTATAGTGGCCTTGTTATTCTTCAATCTACGCGTGCCAACACTTTATCCGCCCTCGAACCTAGCCAAAGCAGAGATTGGGGGTGGCCAGACCCTAGCTTGGGCGAATATTCACGATAATCGCCTTGCTTTGAAGAGCTTTGCGTTGCTGCCCGAAGTGAAGCAAGCCAAAGCAATCGGTCTCGGCGAAGTCCCCGAATACAGCAATCTGCGCGAGTTATTTCCAGGAATTGGCCATCCAGAGTTTGTAACCCCATCTAAGGAAACTTGGGGCGTTGAGACTTTGGGCTGCAAAGTTGTGAGGCCCAATGGCGAGTTAGCCGTCTTCGAAGGCCGCAACTTTGGCCTGAAGGCACGCTGCGAAGGATTCACCTTGATCGTGCTGCATCTGCAAAACCCAACACGCGGGCGGGGCGAAGGCCTGCGTGTGCGTAACCGCGAACTGGCGACTTTGGCAGAAGCGGTGAAAAACGAGCCGGGTCCTGTGGTAATCATGGGCGATTTCAACACCACGCCAAGTGCGCTGCCCTTCTATAACCTGTTACAAACTGCAGGGCTTAAGCGTGTTGCTTGTGGCGGTCCGGCTGTTGGAACGTGGCGGCCAATTGGCTGGAGCGGCACCAAATTGGATCGAATTCCAGGTCTCAAGGTCACGATCGACCATGTTTTGGTCCGTGACGTGGATGTTTTAGCGTGCAAAGTGGGGCCGGATGTGGGGTCAGACCACTTGCCGCTGATGGTCACAATTGCCCCACCCCAATCGATCAATTGAAGCCTGGCATTGCCTTTTCCGGCTGGGCCACGCACAAGGTCTGCGCTGTTTGACTAAGACCAAAGCCTGAAGGAAGTCCCATGACTCTGACTATTGACCGTCAAGACGCCATCGCCATTGTCACGCTTAACCGGCCAGAGGCGATGAATGCCATGTCGAAGGCCATGCGATCGGCGCTCTATGATGCCATTACAGAGCTGAATCAGGATGATGCCATCCGGGTCATTGTTTTGACCGGTGCCGGGAGGGCCTTTACGGCAGGGCTAGATCTGAAGGAATTGTCGACCGACCCGCTAGCTATGGGGGATGCGACCGCAGAAAAGCCTGAAGCCAATCCCGTCCGCGCGATTGAGACCAGCACAAAACCGGTTATTGGGGCGATCAATGGTGTCGCGATCACGGGCGGTTTTGAGGTCGCTTTGGCGTGCGATGTCTTAATTGCCTCGACCGCTGCGCGCTTTGCCGACACACATGGGCGCGTTGGCATTATGCCCGGCTGGGGCCTATCGCAGAAATTATCGCGCCTGATCGGGATATATCGCGCGAAGGAGCTATCCCTTACCGGCAATTTCTTAGATGCCGAGACCGCCGAGAGGTGGGGCTTGGTCAATCGGGTTGTTAGTCCTGAGGATTTGATGCCCACCGCCTTAAAATTGGCCGCCGACATGGCCACCATGCCGGCTCAAGCACAGCAAGACTATAAGAAGCTGATCAATGATGGCTTTGCCATGACCTTTGGCGCGGGCTTGCAACATGAAACCGCCTTCTCAACCGAGCGCAACAATCAAGTCACACCCGACAAAGTCGCCGCCAATCGCGAGGCTGTTCAAGCACGCGGTCGTGGGCAGGCTTAAGCGCCCAAAACGAGGCTTAAAAACGTCTGATCCGACCAATCGCCCGCGCCGCGACGCACACTTTCACGAATGCCATCGGCTTGGCGCACAATGACCATGTCTTGATCGGGCAAGAGATAAAGTCGCTGATTGCCCGCCCCTGCCGCCATATAAAGCCTGCCTAACCCGGCCAGTGACACGGCCTCTCCAGCCACACCAGAACGTGGTCCCGGACCAATCATGCCCGCACGCGGCAGCCACCAGGTCAAACCATAGCCAGGATTGGCCGAACTGGCCTCAAAATTAGCCCGCAGCGCAGCCGAATCGACCAAAGCCCGCCCGCGATGCACGCCTCCAGCCAAAACAAATTGGCCGAAGTTTGCCCAGTCGCGCGCGCTTATGGCCGCGCCCGATGGTAAGTGAGGCATACCATCACTGCCGCGCTGCCAACGTATCGGACGGATGCCCAAAGGCGTAAAAATACGCCGCGTTAAGTAGGCCAACGGGTCAGCATCGCTTGTTTTGGCCGCGATTAACTTACGCCGCACGATTTCCCCGAAGATTTGAAATGGCACAGGGCCATAGGAAAACTGCGTGCCGGTGGCCTTCGTTGAAGGAACCGCCACGGCTTCTGCATAGGTTGGGACATCGCCAAAATTGCGTCCACCCTTCCCGTCAATGCCACTGACCAAATGCAAGAGGTCGGATAGCTTTATGGCGCTGCGATACCGATCAGACCAAAATTCGGGCAGCGTGTCGGCGCAAACTTCGTCAAGCTTGAGTAAGCCGTCTTGAACAAGCGCTGCGGCCATGACGCCGGAGCAGCTTTTGGTGCCACTGGCCAATTCCCAACCCTTAAAGCGCTGACCCTGCCCTTGATAATCCTCAAACAGAATCTGACCGCGCTGCATCACCAACATGGAAATGCCACGTCGGGCGGTTGAATAGGCTTTTGCTGCCTCAAACCGGGTTTGGGCGACAGCGGGCGCGGAAACAAGGGCTGAAAGCCCTATAAGGGCGGAACGTCGGGTGAGAAGTGTCTGTGTCATGCAGACTGAAACGGCCCTCGCCTGATTTTCCGTCGCAGCTCTAATTGGGGTCTGGGGCCGGGTTGGTCTTTGGCTCTGTCAGCCGGACGTAGATCAGCCCCAGCAGAACCAGAAGAATGGTTGAGGCCGCCAAGCTTGCCATAAAGGAAACAGGCTCTGGGTGATTGATGCCGATCACCAGGGGCAACGCACCGGCTGGGGCGTGCAAAACGTCGATCATCACCATGGCAAAGATGGCAAGGCCGACAGCAAAACCCATCGCCCAAGGTGTCGACCCCGACAAGCTTAAAACGAAAAAGCCGATCAAAGCTGAGATCAAACTTCCCCCGATAACCGCACGCGGTCGCGCAAGAGGGCTTTTGGGCACCATCCAAACTAAGGTTGCAGATGCCCCTAAGGGCGCAATCAAATAGGCCAGCATGCCCCAAGCTTTAAGGCCTGCGATGACGGTAATCGCCAAGCCAGCACCCAGTGCAGGTTTCCAAGGCTGATTGGCCCAACGGTTCTGAAATAGGGAGAAGAGCGCGCGCATGTCATCCTTCTCCCAGATTTAGAACCTTATTCACACTGCTAGGCTCTGAAAGCCCGAAAAATAATGCAGTGAGCCTGAATTTTTTTGGTGCTATAGTTAATGGAAACAGTCAGTTACAACTCAAATTTATCTAACGGCTGGTAACCCTTTTGGACATCGAGGCATACAAAACGCTAAGCGGCTGAGATTTCAGAATAAATCAATTTGATGTCAAATAACGCGACAGCTCAATTATGATAAAATATGCTGTTTATACTGCAACAATACTTATAAGTAATTGAAATTGAACGAAGTGGTTAGTTTGGCATTAACTAGACATACTTCCAAAGGATTCAGAAATAGCCCCTAATCCGGCCCCAGGGCACGAAATCAGGGTTAAAGCGAATGCGTTCGTTTGGGGTGAAGTGGCAAAAATGGATCGAATGGGGGGCGCGGCTTAAGGGCGAGCGCGGAACCATTGCGCTCAGCTTTGCTTTATCTGCCACCGCACTTTTACTGGTTGGGGTTGGCTCGATCCAACTCGCCATGATTTCCAGCGGCAAGGCAAAGTATCAATCTGCGGCTGATACGGCTGCCCTGGCCGCTATCGCGCCGACGACGGCGGATGAAGACATGGAGGATGTCGCTGAGAAAACCTTCATGGCCAATCTCAACGCAAGCGAGCGCAACGCCGTAACCAGTTTTGACGTCACGACAGAAACTGGGCGGGTGCGAAGCGCCTATATCACCTATTCTGCAAATCAAGCCACCGTAGCGCCGGGGCTGATGGGGGGATCCTCTACGCCGATTACCGGCTCTGCCCGCGCGCGTAAGGCCGATTATCGTTATGTCGACATCGATTTGTGGCTGGATGGTTCAGCCTCGATGGGGGTAGCAGCCGATGAAGCGGGGCGTGACAAATTGCGCCTGCTTTCGAAAAACGACCCTGAACATAAAAATTGCGCGTTTGCGTGCCATTTTCCAACCAAATTGGTCAATAGCAATATCTATGCAACCTCAGAGCAACGTGCCCATGCCAATGGGGTAAAGCTGCGCCATGACATCATGAAGGAAAGCGTCCAAATCCTGATTGATGAATTGCACGATGCCTATCCGCGCGGATTGCGGGCCCGTTATGGCGTCGCACGCATGGCGCGTTCGTGGGAACGCCAACTCGCGCTTACCTCCGACATGCAGGCTGCACGCGATTTCGTCGGAACCTTTAAACTGGCACCGGGTGGAAATTCGGCCGCGGCTTCGCGTCTAACCCCGGCCATCCAAACTGGTCGCAACACTCTAACCAGCGGGGCGGGTGATGGATCTCAAGCCAGACCCGAGAAATTCATCGTCATTGTCACCGATGGCATGCAATTTGACTGGAATGCCATCTCGCCGGGCCCCATTGGCAGCACCGCCTGCCAAGATCTAAAATCGCGTGGCTTCCGCGTTGGCGTGGTTCAATTGAAATATGTCCGCTTGGATGGCGACGGGGCCTTTAATACGTGGGTGAAGCCAGTTTATGACCAAATCACCCCTGCCCTGCAGGCTTGTGCTTCGGCTGGCTATTACTTCCATGCCGACAATCCCGACGAAGTGCGTGCCGCGTTCCGGCAATTGGCAAAGACCTTAGAAGAATCCCTGCGCTTGACGGAATAAGCCAGCCAGAGTGCCCAGAAACGCCAGCCCGCAGCCCAGTCACAGTCTTGTGGGTTTCTTGTGATGGCAGAACAGGGCAATGGACACGCATGAAAAGTCTAACCGCCCTACTCCTAACTGCTACTTTGGCCTTAAGCGCCTGTGGCCAAGCCCCCACCGAAGCCGCTGAAACCGTGAAAGAGCTTAAAAGCTCTGCTGTAAGTGTGGCAGGAGATGCCGCCAAAGCCGTGGGCGAAGTGCTGGACACCAAGCTCGTATGCCAATTGGCGGGCCAATCTGAAAGCTTTTGCGGCTGTTTGCAAACAGAGCTTGGCCCCAAATTGAAGGCTGAGCATATTGATGCGGTGACGGCGATTGTGAAAACCTCTATCGATGGGTCGATCCAGTCGGCTGTTGAAACAGCGACCTCGCTAGACCCCAAGACCCGCAATGGCCTTGTCTCTTGCGCGGCCAAGGCCGCAATTTCTGACGCCATCAGCGGACAGTAGATCAAAAATGTTTCGCGTCTGAGGCTTTTAGGGCCTGCCCCTACTTGCTAGTAAAATCCAGGTTCGACCGAATTTCTGGATTTGAGACATGGCAGACGCAGCGCTTTCGACAGCCCCGAGGCCGCAGAATTTTTTCGAGCGATGGCAGGGGCTGCTACCTCTGGCGTGTGTTTTAAGCCTCGTTCTTGGCTTTGCCACAGGCGGTTTTCTTGCCAGCATGGGCGAGAGCGCTGGGACGCAGGCCACTATTGCCTTCTTTGATGTGGTCGGCACCATGTGGATCAATGCTATCCGCATGACCATCATTCCGTTGATCGTACCACTTTTGATCGGGGCCATCGCGGGGGCTGAGAATGGCCGTTCGGCTGGGAACATCAGCCTACAGACCCTGATTGGCTTTTTCCTCATCTGCATCTGCTTTGCAGGCCTTGCGGCCTTAAGTACGCAATTTGTCTTCTCAGGCTTGAGCTTAGATCAGGGTATCACCGACAAGTTACGGGCCTCGGTTCAGGCAGCCGAAGTCCCGACGGGCGACGCCAGTATCGCGACATGGTTCAAAAATCTGATCCCAATCAACCCGATCAAAGCTGCCGCCGATGGCACGATGCTGTCGCTGATGATCTTTGCAATCGCATTTGGGTTTGCCAGCTTAATTGCCCCACCAGAGGTGAGAAGCCAGATCGTCAGTACCTGCCGAACCATAAGTTCTGTTATGCTCTTATTGGTCCAAGGCGTTTTGCTGGTTGCGCCCCTTGGGATTTTTGGACTGACCCTCGTTGTCGGCACCAAACTTGGCGGGGAGGCCTTTACGGCGCTGGGATATTTCATCACCGTCCATGTAAGTGCTGCCTTGGTGTTCAGCTTAGGCCTCCTTGCTGGGCTGGCAATCTGGGGCAATCTGGCGCTGTCCAAGCTCTTGATCGGTGTTTCAAACCCGGTTTCGGTGGCTTTGGGCACAAGTTCGTCCCTGTCCGCCTTACCTGCCATGATTGAAACGGCGCGCGATGTTTGGCGGTTGCCGGAACGCGTCTATGGCTTTGTACTGCCGTTTGCGGTTTCCACCTTTAAGCCATCAACGGCTTATGCTTGGGTGTTTTCGACTTATTTTCTCTCCCTTCTGTACGGCACACCATTTGGTCCGCAAGAGATTGCATTTGCAGCGGCCTATGCCGCAATCTTCAATGCGACGGTTCCAGGCATTCCCGGCGGCGGCATGATTGCTGTAGCGCCCCTTTTATTGGCCCTAGGCTTGCCACTTGAAGGCCTAGCCATTTTGTTTGCGGTGAATCCAATCACCGATCGAACAGCAACAACAATCAATGTCTTGGCTAATCTGACCGTCACCGCCTTTTTAGCCAAATTACAAAAGCCTGCGTTCATCGAGAGTTCAGAGGTTTAGGCCCAAAGGCGTGTGGTTACCGTGGTTTGGCGTACATCTTGCTTGCCACTCTATTCCATTTTTTAAAAGGTGTTGATCTGATACACCCTTGCCTAACCTCATCATGTTGGTGCGATGACCACGATACTTTGGAGAACCTTCTGTGATCGCACCCACACGCCTCTATAACTTCCCTCCGACAATTGAGCCTTTGACGGGTGTGCGGTTGTTTCTCGCATTAGGCGTTGTTTTCTTTCACTACCAACTCTTTTGGGTCCTGCCCGTAGAAGCGGCCCCCATCCTCAATCGCGCTCGATTGGGCGTGGATATCTTCTTTATCTTGTCTGGCTTTATCCTGACACATGTCTATCTCACCGGTGAAAAAGCCCCTGCCTATTGGGATTTCATCAGCGCGCGGTTTGCCCGGGTCTATCCCGCCCATTTCTTCATTTTGATGGGTGTTTTAGCCCTCACTTTGGGTGCCGGGTTTGTGGGTGTGCCGATTGATCCAAATAATTTCTCGATCTTCAGCTTTCTCACGAGCCTGTTTCTCGTGCATGCGTGGCTTCCAACCCAAGACATGGCCAATTGGAACGGCCCATCTTGGTCTCTTTCAGCAGAGTGGTTTGTCTATTTGTGCTTTCCAGCCTTTGCTTGGATCGCCCTGCGTTGGCGCGAACGCCCCCTATGGCTGATTGGTTTGGCCATTGCCATTTTTGTGGCCCTTGACCTTGCCTATCAAAGCTTATTCGGCCCGATTTTGACAGAGGCACAAGAAAACCTCGGGATCATGCTGGTTATTCCCGAATTCCTCTATGGCATTGGCCTCTATTATCTTGGCCAAAAGATCAATCTAACCCGGGTTCAAGCCAGCCTATTTGCGCTGTTCATGACTGTCGCCGTGCTATTGGCCATGCATGCCCACATCGATGACCGCCTGATTGTCGCCATGGCTGGCCCCTTTGTCTTGTCGCTGGGGCTTTTGGCAAAATCGGGTCAGCGCAGCTTCCTGTCACACAAATGGATGCAGTTTGGGGGCGAGGCTTCGTTTGCCCTCTATCTGGTCCACATGCCTCTCCTGATGGTGTGGCGCAATGTGATGCAAAAGTGGTTTGAGCTTGAGAAGACCTATCGGATGGGGCTGCCAGAAGTCGCAGTGCTTTTGACCCTCACGCTGATCACAGCAGCCTTAGTCCATATTTGGTTTGAGCAGCCGAGCCGGCGGTGGTTGCGCCATCTGCTCAGCCGGAAGGCTGCGCAAGGCGTACCCGAAAAAGGCGCGCCCATGGCCAATTCCAAGCCCTGACTCTGACTGGCCCCACGGCTAATCTCCTCTTTTGTATGCATCCCTCCTGCCGGGCCCTCTTGCCGGGCCGTAAAAAGTATGTTCCTGTTATGTTCTAGTCTACGGAGTATGGAAAATGACGACACAGGAAGTTGCCGAGGACTTTGCTGCCATGTGCAAAGCGGGCCAAATGGATGAAGCGGGCTTGAAATATTGGGCTGAGAATGTGCGCAGTGTTGAGAATATGGAAGGCCCTTCCAGCGTCGCAGAGGGCATTCCTGCTCTGCTTGCGAAAGGCGAGTGGTGGTATGGGGCCCATGAAGTCCATAGTGTGGAAACCCATGGCCCCTATGTGAACGGCAATCAATTCGCCCTGCGCTTTGTCATGGACATCACGAACAAAGAAAGTGGAGAGCGCATTGCGATGGATGAAGTCGCTTTATACACCGTTGCTAACGGCAAAATCAGCGAAGAGCGCTTCTTTTATTAAACCAAGGGGTCAAACGGGCCATCGCATCTTCGATTTGTGGCGTCGAAACGGCGAAACTGAACCGGAGATGCGTGTGGCCGGCGACCGGATCGAAGTCGACGCCCGGTGCAATGGCCACGCCTGTATCAGCCAACATCTGATGGGCAAACCCCATACTGTCGTCGGTCAAATGGCTGACGTCGGCATAGATATAGAAGGCCCCATCGGGCGGGGCGATGCGCGTCACGCCCATGGTTGGTAAGGCACGTAAGATGATCTCGCGATTGGCGCGATAGGTGGCGACATTGGCTTCCAGCTCGTCAATACAATCCATCGCCGCCAGTCCTGCATGTTGGGCCAAGGAGGGGGCGGTCAAGAACAGATTGCCCATGCGGGCGCGGGCGGCGTCAACCAGATCATCGGAAGCCACCAGCCAGCCTAATCGCCAGCCAGCCATCGAGAAATATTTGGAGAAGGAATTGACCACTAAGGCATTGGGTGCAAATTCCAACATCGAGTGGGTTGGCCCAACATAGCTTAGCCCATGATAGATTTCGTCTGAAATGATGCGGATATTGCGACGGGCGCAGACCTCGGCAATCGCTTGAAGTTCCTCTGCGGGTATGATGGTGCCGGTTGGATTGGCAGGACTGGCGAGGATCAGGCCTTTCGGTGCCGGCTCCAATGCCTCTATTTGCGCCGCTGAAATCTGAAACCGCGTCGCCTCGCCACACACAAGCTCTAACGGTGTCAGATGCAGCGCTTTGACAGTATTGCGATAGGCGACATAGCCCGGGCTCGCAAAAGCAATCACATCCCCAGGGGCAAAGGCAGAGCTCAAAGCCATCACCAGGGCGGGCGATGCCCCGCAGGTCAACACGATCCGCTCTGGATCGATATGAACGCCATAAAGGTCTTGATAGCGGCCAGCTAACGCCTCCTTCAAAGGGCTAGATTCCCAATAACCCATACCATCGGTGTCTAAGACTTGATGGGCTGCGGCAATCGCTTTGGACGGGGCACCCGTTGAGGGTTGGCCAAACTCCATATGAATCACCTTCTCCCCACGGGCCTTCATGGAATGGGCAAGGCGGCTGATGGAAATGGCGCGGAAAGGCTCGATCAAGGCAGTCATGGCACGGGCATAAACGGCTTGGGGGGTGGGTGTCGAGCCCTGCTCCGGGCCATGTTTGTTGAACCATGAAAGCCCTTACTTGTAAAAATAGATTTTCTGATCGTTGTCTTGCCTACTTTCTGGCATTAGACTTTCTCTATGAGCACTGCCTATCCCCCCTTGAACGCATTGCGCGCCTTTGAAGCGGCCGCGCGGCGCTTATCTTTCACCAAAGCGGCTGAAGACCTCGACGTAACGCCGGGGGCGATCAGCCAGCAGGTTAAAATCCTTGAGGATTTCGTCGGCCAACCCTTGTTTCGGCGCTTAGGGCGGGCTGTGGAACTTACCGATTCTGCCCGCGCCTCCATGCCGTTGTTGCGTGAAGCCTTTGAGCGCATTGATGATGCTGTGCGGCAAATGCGCCTGCCCTTGCGGCGGGAACGTGTGTCGGTATCTGCTGCCCCATCCTTTGCGTCCAAATGGCTGGTGCCGCGCATTGACAGATTCCAAGCCGCCAATCCTGATGTTCAGGTCTGGGTCGCAGCCGATATGAACCTCGTCGACTTTGCCTATGCCGATGTCGATCTGGCGGTACGCTATGGCCCAGGCTTTTATGAAGGCGTCACCTCAGAAATGCTGATGAGCGAAGAAGTTCTGCCTGTGTGCAGCCCCGCTCTCTTGGAAGGGGCCAAACCCTTACGCACGCCGCAAGATTTGGTCGGCCATACGCTGCTTCACGATGTCAGCCCCGATAATGACCCTTCCTGTCCAGATTGGTCCATGTGGTTGACCGCGCGCGGCGTGCAGCGCGCCGATGGCAATCAGGGCTTGCGCTTTAACCAGTCTGCCATGGTGATTGATGCGGCCGCCTCTGGTCGAGGGGTGGCTTTGGCCAAACGCGCGATTGCCGCCGCCGACCTGCAATCTGGGCGTCTGGTCGCGCCTTTTTCCGGTGAAGGCGATAAAGTCGGTTTTGCCTATTGGTTGGTGCGTCCCAAGGGCCGCACCATGACCCCTGCCCTCAAAGCCTTCCTCGACTGGATCAAATCGGAAGCAACTGGCGATGACTGGGTGATTTAGTGATTGAGGCTTTGCGTCTGCCCGCAGTCTAGTCTATCTGCGCGGCCATGACTGATAATCACCTAGAAAGCCGCAATACGGCTGCCACCTGCCAAACCATGGCAGACGTGCGCTATGAGATTGACCGCTTGGACCAAATGCTGGTGGCGCTGATTGCTGAGCGGCAGAGCTTTATGGATGCAGCCGCCCGGATCAAGGGGCATCGCGGCCTTGTGCGGGATGAAGCCCGCATCGCCGATGTGATCGCAAAAGTTGCCGTCAGCGCTGAAAAACACGGCTTATCCATGTCCATCGCCGACCCAGTTTGGCGCACCATGATGGACCGCTGCATCGCCTATGAATTCAAAGCGTTTGACGCTTTGTCGGCTAAATCACCATCCTCAAAAGAAGACTAACGCAGCGAAGCCAAAGCATAGTGATGCTCGATCACGGCAATCTCGCCGATTACCGCTTGCATCTCGGTTGTAATGGCTTCGTAAAAGGCGCGTTTTTCATCCCGGCTGAGCGGGCGGGACTTACTGGCCTCTTCAGCTTGGCCACATAATTCGGCCAATTGCCACGCGCCAATCCCCCGTGCAGAGCCCTTCACGGTGTGGGCCGCA